>DFBV01000018.1:15507-64134 GCA_002366755.1 Anaerolineales bacterium UBA3071 | reverse complement strand
CCGTTGCTGACCTCCGTCAGGGACCCATACTCTCCTTCCGTGACGAAGTAGTCGTCCGAGTAGTCGAACTCTGTCGCCGGCCAGTTGGAGGCACCCGAGCTCTCCTGAATCTTGTCCAGGTTGAGCACCTTCTGCGACACCGCCTGCGTCTCGTTCTGCGCGTTGTGCGTCAGTGTGTAGGTGCGCACCGTGCGCCAATAGGCCCCATCCTTGATCTGCACGCTGACGGAGGTCAGCTTCTTCTCCGTGTGGAACCGCCAGCTGGCGCTGTCGTAGCCCGAAGGACGGTCCAAGCGGCTGCCGTAGCTGAAGGCGATCTTCACCAGGTCGTCGTTGTCGTAGGTGATCTCCGTCAGCCGCGTCGCCCGCTGGTGCTCATGCGTGTCCTGCCATCCAGAGTCCTGCTCACAATCATATGGCACCGTCCCCTCAACCTCCGCTTCCCAGGAGTAGTTGACGATGTTGCCGCTGGTGTCCTCTATCTTGGCCAACGGCAGCCGGACATAGCGCTCGCCTGTGCCCACCGAGGGGTTGCTGCACCCTTTCCAGTAGTACACGGCGTCCACACTGCTGCCCCCGAAGGTGTACTTGGTGCCATCGGGCGTCCAGACATTGACCGTGTCCGGCGTGTAGTGATGCCCTCCCGACTCGGTGATCTTCAAGAAGGGATTCTCCTTGGCGAACCAAGTGCCATCCGAGGTCTTGCGCAGCGTGTACGTCGCCCCTTGCAGCGTCAACACTCGCTTGAATGTGTTAGCATCACCCGGCGGGATGTATACGGAATCTGCGCCCACCATCTGCCAGCCGTACCCCGCATAGCTCAAGTGGCCACTGTTGGGCGTGTGGCTGGCGCTGGAGTAGCTCAGCCCCACCGTCGGCGCCAGTCCGCGCACGCCGGGCGGGATCTCGAAGCCATGCGAATAGCCCGCCGACAGGCTGAAGAGGTTGGTCCGCGCCCCCCTCAGGCTGGACGTGCGCTCCATGACATAGCTGGTGCTGCCCTCGGAGTAGGTGGAGAAGTGGGGCAGTTGCAGGTGCAACACCCCGGCCTCCTCGTCCATCTCCGCTCCCAGCGGTAGCCAGTGGCCCGTCTCTTCGTCCAGCAGGAACAGCTCGGGCTCCCGGTACACCGGCGGCGTGGCGGGTGGCATGGTGTAGCGGTAGAGGAGCTCCAACGGTGCGGCGAACTCCCGCACCGCCTGCCCGGCCTCGTTCTCCGCTTCCAGATCGAAGGCGAAAGGTCTGTCCGCCGTCCCCTCGGCGATGTCCGGCCGTGGGGTGTAGGTCACCCGCGTGCGGTCCTGCATAGCACCGGGTGGTATGCGCACCTCTACTTGCCCATCTGCTGAACGCAGCAACCCACCCTCTTCTGGCGTGACCCAGACTGTCTCGGCCATCGTTTGCACCACCAGCGTTTCCACCCTGGCTTGCTGCACTTCCTTTGGCTCGCCGGCAGTGGCCTCAACGCTGTTGAGGATCACCTCGCCGGGCTGGAAGCCCTGCACTCGCACCTGGAAACGGCCCTCCAGCCGCTCTCCGCGCCCCAACTCGGAGACAGCCCAGGTCAGGCGATGCGCCCACTCATCGTAGGTGAAGCCTTGGACGCTGCCCTCTACGACCGTCAGTCCCGCAGACAGATCGTCGCTCAGCAGCAGATCCTTGACCGCAGCCTCGCCCGCATTCACGACCTCAACGACGTAGGTCAGCATCCCTCCGGACAACGCCACGACCGGTTCGGCACGTTTGCTGAGCTTCAGGCGCGGCGTCCCGGCGGCCGGACTCGCTTCCAGTGTGTCATCCACGGGAGGGGCAGCCCGTGCCTCCCCTGGCTCACCCACCACCAGGGGCAGAAACAGGGAACCGCCACTGCTCGACGACCGTGGCGGCTCGGGGAATGCAACCGAGGAAATCGAAGCGGGCGCTGCTGCCAGCGGGGATCCCAAGTGACCCACGAGGATCGAGGCCAGCAGAAGCAGTGTCAGCGGACGGCGGAACTGCAATGAAAGGTGTCTCATTGAGCTACTCCTCTCGTCATTGACTGTGGCCTGCGCGATGGTGGACCTGACCGTGGATGCATCGCATCAGATCCCTCTACTATGATATACGCTGATTCGAGCAAAGTATCACACCTGAGTTTGGAGGATGCGTGTCGGGAATCCAGGTGCGTCCCTGTTGCTGCAAGATGCGGCTGACTGCATGCTCCTGCATGGAGTGGGGGACGATGTCCATTGAGCGATTCTCTTTGGCATCTCAGGCAGGTCTCCCCGAACCCGATCCAGAAGGCGCCCGTGGGTATCAGTGATCGCCTACGGAGGCGTGTGCCGCCACAGGACTCTCCCTCTCTCCCACATCTCCTGCGGAGGGCTCTTCTGGTGTGGCCCAGCGCATCGCTGGCTGTCTACTCCTCGAGGGGGTGCGCCCAGCCGCCAGGCTGACGCGAGAGACCCCAGCCAGAAGAACATGGACTCAGCACATCGGAAGTCGTCTGCGCCAGAGCCGGCTCCATGCCACGCTGCCTCTGGCTCACCCACTCACTCGCCGCCTCCACCAGATCCGGCCGCGAACATCAGCTGACGGACGGCTGGCGTCACAGATACGCAGCGTGATGACACGGCTTCAGGTGCATGTTCCGTGCAAACCCGTGTGTGACACTTTCGCCAAAATCACGTATAATATTATAGAAGGGTGTTCGGCGCCGGGGGAACGACTGGGGAAGCTACACCAGATACGGGATGCACCTGTGACATTGCCGCGATATCGACGTCCTTCTATGGAGAAGGACACGAGGATGCAGGGACCTGCTTCTTGACCACATCATCATGACCTCTTCGCAGGAGAGCAGAGTGCATACCGAGACCCTACCGGTTGATTGGGAGAGCTTCGCGCAGGTCTACCACAGACACATGCCCTGCGTCTATCGCTACTTCGTCTCTCGGGTAGGAAATCGGCAGCAGTGTGAGGACTTGACCTCCGCGGTGTTCGAGAAGGCGCTCCGAGGACTGCGTACCTATTGTCCGGAGCGGGGCAGCCTCGAAGCTTGGCTCTTTGGCATCGCTCGCCGGGTGCTGGCCGAGGACACCAGACGGCATCGCAAACAGGGGACATCCGTGAGCCTACAGGAGTTGCCGCCGCTGCCAGACCCGACGACCCCTGAGCGAGAGCTGCTTGATCGCAAGCAACGAGAGACGCTGGAGCGCTGCGTCCGCTCCCTGCCTGAGCGTGAGCAGGAGCTGATCGCTCTCAAGTTCGGCGCTCGCCTGACCAATCGGCGCATAGCTCAGATCACGGACCTCAGCGAGTCCAATGTTGGGACGCTTCTGTATCGCACTGTCCGCAAGCTCAGAGACCAACTGAAAGGACGTGACTGCAAGTGATCTCGGTCATTATACTATCGCTATCGCGTTGTCATCATTTTGCTACCGGAGCATCGTCATGAAGGAAGAGGAAACCGTCCATCTGTTCTTGCAGTTCCTGGACCAGGTCATGGAGGATCTGGATGAGGTGCCCTCTGAACTGGGGGAGATGATGACCATCGCCGCCTGGCTGACCGAGCTGGGCGGGAGCCCAGGACACCGTTTCCGGCGTCGGCTGGAAAGAGATCTGCGTCAGCAGTGGCAGGCGCAATACTGTGCCAAAGCTGGGCCGCAGAAGGGCACGAGTGTGCGAGCTCGACCCCTCGCCCTGCTGGCGAATCTGGGAAGCACAGGCCGGATTCTGCTGGCTAGCGTGGTGGCCACTGTCTGGGCCGTCGTCTTCATCCTCGCTGCCTCCCCCCAAGCTCGAGGTACGGTTCTTCGATCTCTCCAGGATGCGAAGATCATCAGATTGGATCGGGTGCGGGTCGATCAGACGAGGCTACACCGGGCCACGGAGCGCCCGCCCTCTGATGCCAGGTGGTACGCCACCATCGCAGAGGCGCAGGAGCATGCCGACATAGCCATCCGCGAGCCGAACTACTTACCTTCAGGGTTCCGACTGGAAGGTGTAACCCTCAGGGGTCCAGTAGAGGTCACCATCGGTTATCGTCGTGAGGACATGGGCCAGGGCGTCGATCTGCTATACCTGTCCATGCTGTCTCTGTTGGAGCGGGACGATATCTATAGCACCTATCCAGGCGTACTGGAGTGGGTGGACCTGGAAGGACACCCAGCCGCATGGGGATCGACCGGACCGCGACAGAATACCCTCCAGTGGGAGGATGGGCCAACGTTGTTCTCCCTGTACAGTACTCTGCCTCGTGAGGCAATGCAGCGCACCGCCATTTCAATGTTCACTCAATAGGGAGGAGATCATGACAAAGGCGAAGAGGTTCGTTCTGTTGGCACTCGTACTGGGAGTTCTGCTACTTGCGGGGAGTCCTGCGCTCACCCCACAGGCCACCGCTTGGGACGTGGGTCCGGACACGACCTGCTGGTGGAGATTGGTGAATGGTGGCCCACCCGAAGTGTGGTGCTACTATTGCTGCAACCATCCCGACTGCTTGCCCTACAATTGCTGCGATCTCTTCTGCGAGTAGATTGCGTAGCACTGAGCCGACCACAGGGCTGTCGCTGAGGTATTCACAGTGGATGCCTCAGCTGTTGTAGCAGGGTGCTTTCGTACAATAGGGGACACTCCCTCGTGGGTGGTCAAGAAGGTGTCCAGGAGGGACGACGTGGCTGACACTACTATTAGGTGGCCCGGCTCTTCGGGCGGAACGTACACGTACTGGATTCACGAGATCGGCACAGCGTTCAAGGATTCCCCAGGGAACTACATCTTCGCCAAGGAGACATCTCCGGGGCGGTGGACGCCTGTCTACATCGGGGAGACGAACAGCCTCAAGGATCGGCTTTCGAACCACGAGAAGATGCCCTGCGTCAGACGCCACGGTGGAACTCACGTGCACGCGCACACAAGCTCCGCCGATGGGCAAGTCCGCCGAGAGGAGGAGGCGGACCTGCTCAACAAGTGGAACCCGCCGTGCAACGAGGACTAGGAGCGTGCTGAAAGACCCTCTTCGATGGCAGGGCTCTGTGCGCACACCCCCTGACTGTCTTGTAGTCACATAGAGCGACATGTCGGTTGCTTGCCTCCCCTATGCCAAGGGGGGCGCTTTGGCCTAACTGCACTCTGATGTGATACCAAGACAGTCAGGGTCGAAGAACCCCATATGCAGGGGCCTAATTCCAACAGCAAAGTGGTGTTTGATTGTGATACCGCTTGGTGGTCGCAAGAGACCAAATAACGAACGTATAGACAAACGGAATAGATGATACTGTTGGTTCATTTATGTTAGGTACTAGGTGCAAGAGCAGCAAACCTGGACAGGCGCGTCTGCGCCTTTGGGGTTCCCTCCAACCAAGCTACAGTGCGCGTCAGGTTGATCGCTGCCGCCGTGACCACAGGCTGCAGGTGCGTTTTGGGCAAGCCGATGTAGCGGGAGCGGCGCAAATCAAACGAACGGACACCTTGCGAGATAGTGCCTTCGATCCCGGCGCGGGTTTTGTAGCGTTCCTTGAATTCAGAGGTCTCTTGACGCTGACGAGCCGTTTGCAGAGCCACATATTGGGAACGTGGTTTCAGCTTCACAGTGCGAGGATGGCCCTTGGCCCTGGTACACTGCGGGCGACTCGTACAGGCGTGACAGTCGTGCGGGTCAAAGTGGACCTCAATGAATTCCCTGCCGCCAGCATCTTCTCGGGGTCGCCAACTCTTGCTCAACTGGCCTTCAGGACAGGTAACGGTCTGGGCTTCCCAATCGACACCAAAACAGGAGATGTCGAAACCCGATTTGCTTCTAGCCTGCCAACTGGAATCTGCAGGCGCTGGGCCGACCAAGTCAAGCTTATAGTCAGTACGGCTGGTCACCAATTGTTCGGCTGCGACATAGGCGGTATCCACGAAATGTTCGTCGGGCAGAAGGTCTTTTTCAGCCAAGGCGGCGTGAATGGTATCCGTCATCTCCACGTCGCCGGTGGTCGCCGGGGTCGTCTCCACATGGGTGATCAAATTGGGAGTCTCCTCATCACAGGTTTCCGTCAGATGAGCCGCATAACCAGTCCAATTGAGGCTGCGTTTCGTCCGGTTACGGGCTTCCGCGTCGTAGGGCAACTGGATCAACAGCTTGTTGGGAGGCAAGTCCTCCACCGCACGCCATTTCACCTGATCGTCTTGCACATAGTATTGCTGAGCCCAAACCTGGCGCAGGATCTCAACCGCAGGCACCTCCCGCAACCATCCAGGCGCACTATCAGCATCGATGGCCGACAACAACTGGTAGCCGTCGGCACCGATGGTGTCTGCCAATCTTTCCCGTTCGGCCTTCCCTTTGGGCAGACGATATTGCTCAAAACGCTTCCCATAGCGGTCAAACCAGTCCGGGGTGACTTGCTCCAGCAGCCATTCGGGAACGACTGCAGCCAAAGTATTCAAGGCCGCACGCAGCGTTTCGCCCACACACTCGAGCCGGTTCAGCTTTCGGATCGCCGCCAGCACATGGGTCGAGTCCGTCCGTTGTCGACCACGGGCTTTCAGCAAGCCCAGCCCTTTGAACTGCTTGAGCATGTCATCCAGCAATTGCTGCTCCGCCCCACCGGCGATCACCCGATCCCGAAACTCGCTCAACACCGAAAAGTCAAAGCCGGAATCGATCAGTTCCAATCCCAAGGCATACTTCCAGTCAATCCGAGCGCGGACAGCCTCTGCTGCTTGCCGATCACTCAACCCTTCAGCATATTGCATCACTGTGATCAAAGCCAACCGCCCCGGCGATTCAGCCGGACGACCTTGATGTGGCGCAAACAAGGACGCGAAGTCACTGTCTTGATACCAGATGTTCAACTTGTCACTCATCGTCATGTAGATATTACCTTTGGGAAAGGCCTCTTGGGCTACGCTTGCTGTCTCCTCGGGGATAACAAACCGGTCGCGGGCACGAAGTGTCACGATGTATTTCCTTTTGGCTTGCTTGTACTCGTTTTGGACGGGCCTGTATTGTGCCACAACACGCCAGTTCTGTCACATATGGCCCCTCAAGGCCCGGACAAGTTTGCATAATTAAACCAACAGTATCAGTAGTATCTGGTAAGTCCCATCCGACTCATACGCCAGAGCCAGTTCGGTGATCAACTGATACATCAGTTCACCAATGCGTTGTAGGTGTGGCCCAGTGTCTTCACCTCTGAGATGGTAAACGTATTGACCCGACGAGCCTTTCAGATATGGAGCAAAAGCGTCAGCATAGTGAGCTTGGTCAACATCACTGAGCAGGCGCTGCACACGCTGGAGTACCTCGACCAGCAACTGCACTCGGGGCATGCGTCGGATGTTGGTGGCAATTTGCGTGCTGTCCATGCGTTGTTTGCCCGTTTTGAGTTGAAAGGCCTCTACTTGCTCATCAGTGATTTGCTCAAAGGCGGTCTCAATCAGATTCACGCCATGCTGACGCATATGGTCACACACGTGATGGCGAAAGTTGTATACAGTGCGTAAGTCAAAGTCACCTTCGCCTACGTTATCATACCCGAGAGCGTAACGTACTTGGAGATCGAACAGAAAGGCATCATGCATCTCCTTGTCACTCCAGCCGAAACCAGCCTTGAGCGTTTCCAAACCCACTAGCACATTCACGGGAGTGTTGGGACGAGAAGGCTTGTCTGAGTACAGCACATCGAAGGGTTCTTCGTTCAACCGACCGAAGAACTCTCGCCGGAAGGTACCGGCCCAGGACGCCTCCAAGCGAGCACGGGCTTTCTCGGACAGTTTGGCCAAATCGCTGAGAAGCAAAGGTTGAAGATGACGTCGATTCCTTCGTAACATAATTCACCCTCGGTGACAAGTTTGGCTTGTATACATAGTAACCCCGTTGTCACACAAGGGATTCGCGTGACTACCCCCTTTTTTCAGGGGAGTCATGGTAGGATTACTGTGCAGCAATCATACTGGCTAAGGCCACAAAGTGATGTCTGGTGGGAAGTCCGGGGAGGATAAGATGCACTTGCGGAGAGAGAGAACAGTTCGCCATAGTTCACAGCGAAAAGGTGGTTTGGCGTCCGCGAAGAGCGCCGATGTCTCAGGGCATGCTCGTGCCTTGAGAGGTCGGCGCTTTTTGATTCCGACAAAGGTGTGCCCATGAACGAAACGAAGACCAACGTTCTGCTCCTGATGCTGATGGGCATCGTCATCCTGTTGATGGTGACCATCATCGGCCTTTTCATCAGAATGAACCAGTTGCAGAATAACGTCGTAGCAGCGCTGGAGTTCTTGGGGGCGGTGAGCGAGCCGCCGGGCCTGGAGAAGGGCACGAAAGCGCCAGAGTTCAGCTTGCCCGACGTGAGGGGTCAAACGGTCACGTTGGGTGATTTTGCGGGGCAGGGAGTGTTGCTGGTCTTCTCCTCCACCCGATGTCCGGCCTGCGCTGAACTATCCCCCAACTTGAAGACCTTCAGCGAGGAAATGGACGAAATGCAAGTGGTGATGATCTCGCGGGGCTCCGTAGAGGAGAACCAGCAACTGGTGGAGGAGCAAGGGTTTGGTTTCCCCGTTCTGATCTGGGATGATGGGGTGGCGCGGGATTACAAGGTGCCGGGCACGCCCTTCTTATACGTCATCAACGAAAGTGGCGTCGTTGTTAGCAGGGGCTTCGCCAACTCATTGGGGCAACTGAAAAAGCTGGCCGAAGTCGAGTGACGGAAGTGAAAGGGGGTGATAGATGCAAAGACGAGTGGGACAGTCCGACATTTCGCTCGATCAATTCAACTGCATAGGAGGTGACAAAAATGGTGAAGTATGGTAAAATGCAAAGGGTGGTCATGGGTGGCTTGGTCACAATGCTCGTCGCATCGCTGGTGTTGGCGGCGGTGAGTTTCTTCACGCCCTCTATGGCAAATGCCGGCCCAGTGCAGCCCCTTGAGGACTGCGAAGGCTGTATAGTGAGATACCCCGATGCTTGCTGGTCATGTCGTTGGGGGATCGACGGTTGGACTTGGCATGAGGGAGACGAATTCTGGATGAAATGCGAGAGCGGGTGGAAATGGCGCTGCTATTGTGGCAATTGGGAGGACCGGCACTTCCCATGTGGTACTTGAAAGGACCGCTGCTTCCCCCGCCCGTAACAGGCCGATTGCCCGAAAGGGGCTGGCGGGTAACCCTGCCAGCCCCTTTCCAAGCATTGGCGTGATGCCTGGTTAGGCAAGGAGGCAAAAGAGATGAGAAAAATCTTTGCTCTATTCGTCCTGCCAGCACTGCTGTTGGTTCATTGTAGGCCACCAACGATCCCTGAACGGATTGAAGAGCCTACCGCCCCAGCGGGCGTCAGAGCAAGCCCTTTCCCACCCTTACCTACCACTGCTCCCGTCACCGTCACGTTTGCCTGCTATAAGGGCACGTTCCAAGTTTACGAACCCCTGGCCGAGGAATTCACCCAGGCCCATCCGGGCATCACCATCCAGTTGAAGAGCTACGAGGAGATCCTTGACCTGCAATCGGACCAGCCGGCCGAGCCAGGGGAAGATATACGGCTGCTGGCCTCAGCCGCCGATACCTTCACTGCCTTAACGCTCGAGCCCTGGAATGGGATTGCGCAGGGCTACATGCTGAACCTGGATCCCCTGGCCAAGGCTGATCCCACTTTCAAGGCCGATGATTTCTTCCCCGGCCTTCTGGAGCGCCTTACCTGGCGGGAAGAGCTATGGGGCTTGCCTGACCAGGTGAACCTCATGCTCATCGCTTACAACAAGGACCTTTTCGACCAGGCGGGCATGAGCTATCCACAAATCGGCTGGACATGGGATGATTTCCTGGCCAAAGCCCAGTCCCTGGCCGGGCATCGAGGGGTCAAATATGCTTTTCTCCCCACTAGTCCCCAGTTCCTGGTTTCCTATATCTACGGACATGGCGGGTCTCTGGCGGATCCTTTCGCCGACCCGATCCGCCCTACGTTGGACGATCCGAGGGTAGCGACGGCGTTACGGGAATTTGCCGACCTGACCCTTCGCCATCAAGTGGTGGCCGATACTTCCGGAATGGAGTTCTCCACTCTATTCGAGCTGCCTCTGGAGGGGCACGTCGCCATGTGGATGGAGCCGAGGCGTCCAGACTCGCTTTCCAAGGCGGCCCAAGAGATGCGCCTGGGCTTTGTGCCTTTCCCCGAGGGAAAACAGCCAACTGATGCTGTTTTCCTCTCTTGCTACTACATTAGTGGCGCTACGGCTCACCCTCATGAGAGCTGGGAATGGATCCATTTCCTGACGACCCGCCGGCTGAGGAACGAACTCCCTGCACGCCGATCGGTGTTCGAAACTTCGGGCTTCCGGGAGCAAATGGGCGAGGAAAACGCTGCCGCTTATCTCTACGCCCTGGAGCACGCCATGCCTCCGTTACGCCCCTTCCGCCTGTATGGATGGCTGTCTCAGGCGTTGCGCGCCGTGCTTCGAGGGGAGGCGACGGCCGAGGCAGCCTTGGCGCAGGCTCAGGCAGAGGCTATGGCCTACCACTCTCAGTTGGTTAAGGTTATGCAGACCCCTCCTCGGCCGGTGGTCATGGCCACCCCAACGGCAGCTAAGGAGGAAGTGGAGATCGCCTTTGCCTACGGCCCTGAGTTCCTGCCCTATCGAGAGTTGGCCCGTTCCTTCACTGCTGCACGCCCAGACATCAGGATTGTGGTCAGGGACTCCCGATCTTCCTTTGTCGAGACGGCCACTCAGACCGATTGCTTCCTCTGGGGCGATTTGCCGGAGGAATCTCTGCCCCACGTCCTGAACCTCCAACCCCTCCTGGAAGCTGATCCCGCCTTTTCCCTGGATGGATTCTGTCCCCGAGCGCTGGACGCCTATCGTTGGGAGGGCGATCTCTATGCCCTTCCGGCCACGATACAGGTTCAGGTGCTCTTCTACAACCGAAACCTCTTCGACGCTGCTGGAGTGGACTACCCCCAGGCTGGTTGGATGTGGGACGATTTCTACGACAAGGCTCTTCGTCTGACCCAGGGTGAGGGAGAAACCAAACAGTATGGCTTCATTGCGCTGCCCAGCCAGGCTATTCCCTTCGTCTATGCCCACGGGGGCTCCCTGGTGGATGATCTCCAACATCCCACTTGCCCCACTCTTAACGCTCCCAAGGTGGTGGAGGCGGCGCGCAGATTCTTCGACCTAGCCGAGAAAGGTGCGGTGCTCCTTCTGCCAGAAGGGGAAGAAGAAGGGGCTGTAGCCTTCCGGCAGCGGGCTCTCCTCATCAGTGGCGGGCGGGTGGCGATGTGGATGGGGATGAGCCTGGAACAGGAACGATTCAGAGGTGTGCAGTGGGGAATGGCACCGCTACCCTTGGGGGAGGTTCAAGGGGCGGCTGAGTTTTACTTATCCGGCTACTTCATTTCAGCTAATACGAAGCATCCTCAGACGTGCTGGGAGTGGCTTGCCCACCTGACCGAGCAGCGGCCGGCCGGAATCTCGCTGCCCACCCGTCGCTCTCTCATGGCTTCCCCGGCCTTCGAAGAAGCCGTGGGGGGCGAAGTGGCGGCTGCTTATCGGGCGACGGTTGAGTATTTCGACAGTCGGACCCCCGAGCTGTCCGAGAGGACGCCGTGGTTCGACCAAATCTGGCTTTGCTTCCGTCAGGCGCTATTGGACATCGCGCAAGGGATAGAGGTGGAGATGGCTTTGGATGAAGCGCAGGCCAAGGCGGAGGCATACGTGGCCTGCTGGGCCGCCAGTGAGATCGAGGATGATCAGGAGCGGGCCGATGCCTGCGCCAGACAGGTGGATGCGACGTACGGAGGAGGATAACGTAAGGAGCTTATGTCTGTCGCCAAGACCCTCGTGCCGCCCGCGAGGGGCTTTCCATTTGCCAGCGCTACGGCTTTCTGCACCGGCCGCCTTCTCTCTTCATCATGGTGCCCACCAACCGCTGCAACATGGCCTGCGTCTACTGCCACGCCAAATCGCAGTCGCTCTCCCGCAAGGAGTGGGACATGGACGATGAGGTGCTCTACAAGACCGTGGACTTCTTCTTCTCCGTGCCCCGCCAGGGCCGCAAGCAGATGCGCATCGAGTTCCAGGGCGGCGAGCCTCTCCTGCGCTACGACCTGATTCAGAAGGCCATGGACTACGCCATGCAGCGGGCTGAGGCGGAGAGTATCGAACTCAGCTTCGCTATCGTCTCCAACCTTACGCTGATGAGCGACGAGATCGCTCAGGACATCAAGGAGCGAGGCAACGTCAAGCTATGCTCCTCCCTCGATGGCCCACCGCTGGTGCACGACCGGCAGCGGGTCTATCCCAGCGGGCGAGGGACCTACGAGGACGTCGTGCGCTGGGCGGAGAAGCTCAAGGAGGAGTACGACATCTTCGTGCCCTTCCTGCCCACCTTCACCGTCAACGGGCTGGGGCATGAGAGGGAGATCGTTGATGAATACATCGAGCGCGGCGTGAATATTCTGTACTTGCGATATGTGAACTATCTAGGGCGGGCCTATGAGTCGGGCTACGACGTTGGCGTGACGCCGGAGCAGTTCGTCGGAGCCTGGAAGCGCACTTTGGACTACGTGCTGGAGAAGAACCGCGGGGGCCACAGCTTCCGTGAGGGCAAGACGGCCTATCTGCTGGGAAACGTGCTGAACCCTGCGCACGCCTACATGTGCCTGCGCCGGCCCTGCGGTTGTGGTATATCGCAGGTCATTGTTGGTCATAATGGCACCATTCACGGCTGCGATGGTGGTCGCAGTGTTCCGATGTTGATCATGGGCAACGTCTTGAGCGACACCTACGACGAGGTCTTCACGTCGGACACGGCTATGGCCCTGCGCACTCTGGCCGCCGAGACGTTGCCAGAATGTCAGACTTGCCCCTTCGGACCGTATTGTGGCTACTGCGTGGCGCGGGGCATCAACCAGCACGGCAGCCCCATTCCCAACATTCCCCTCAACTTCGAATGTCAGATCTACAGGGAGATGATCCCCCACCTGTTCAGGAAACTCCTCAATCGTGAGGAGGCAGCCATTTTGAACAGTTGGGTGTAGAGGGATGCCCAATTGCCGTCGGGAGAAGGAGGTGATGGATATTGGATGGATATCAAAGGTTCGGATCCAGCACAAAACCCACACAGGAAGGAGGTGAAACAGGATGAACGTGCCAAAGAAGGTGACCGACTTCATTGTACTCGAAGAGGGCAACATCGGGCGCAAGGCGGCAGTGGTGACGGGAGCAGCGCTGACTGCCAGCGTGCTGGGGATGGTGCTCACGGCAAGTGTGGCTGAAGCGTGTGTTCATGACAACATCCATAATAACTACCACACCAATCAGCACACAGATGTTTGCGAGTAGTGACATTGCCACAGAAGAGAGAGTTCCTTTGTGGGCTCTCTCTTCCATAAGATTGACGTCCGCAACCTCAGATCGGTTAGCCGGACACAATGGAAGGAGCATGAAATGAAAGTGATACCGTCGAGATCTTTGCAACGTCTACTCCCAAGGATGCTTTTAGTCATACTGGTGGCGGCCTGTTCCTCGCAAGTTACACCCACGCCGACCCCTGCGCCCGCCCAGCAGGTAACCATCACCTTCGCCGTCAACGATTGGGATCTTCCCCAGTACGAGCGGCTGGCCGAGCGTTTTCACAAAACCCATCCTCACATCTCCGTGCGGCTGCTGTCGGAGAATGCGATCCTGGGAACTGAGCACCGAGATATCTTAAGCAAGCTGGCGACAGCGGCTGATACGTTCACCGGTCCAGCAGGTCTAATCCGTCCCCAGGACACGCGGCGGGGTCTGCTGCGGGACCTGACCCCTCTCCTGGAAGCCGACCCAACCTTCGAGGCCGAAGATTTTTACCCCGGCCTGCTGGAGCAGTTCCGCTGGGACGGCGGCACCTGGGTTCTGCCTGTGCGCACGACCCTGGCCTTGATCTTTTACGATAAAGCCGCCTTCGACCAGGCTGGCATCGCTCCGCCCCAGCCCGGTTGGAGTTACGAGGACTTCACCCAGGTGACACAGCAGTTGACCGTGCGAGAGGGGGACCAGACGCTGCGCTACGGCTTCATCAATCCCTGGCCGCGCGCGGCAATAGCCCTGATCCTGGGCCGCGCCGGTACCTGGACGGATGAGACGACGACCCCGCCGCTTCCCCGGTTGGACGATCCAGCCATGGCTGAAGCCGTCAACTGGTACACCGACCTGACCCGCCAGGGCGTCACGCCCCGCCTCGAAAAGACCGTGCGGCTGGTGGAGCTGATCCAGGACGGCAAGGCGGCCATGTGGCCCGGCTACTCCGACCAACTCGGCGACTACATGCCGTATTATCCTGACCTGGGCGTAGCGCCGCTGCCCGAGGGGAAGGCCATCGTGGGCTGGAAACAGGCGGCGGGCTACGCCATGAGCGCCGGGACTGCCCATCCGCAGGAGAGCTGGCTCTGGCTGACTTTTCTGACCCGTCAGCCCCTGGCCACTGAGGAAGGGACTGTGCCGCCGCGCCGCTCGCTGGCCGGGGCTGTGGACGTTTGGGCCTCGTTGGACGAGGAGACGGCTGCGGTCTACCGCTACGTCCTGGAGAAATTTCAGATGGAGGTGCCTGCGGGGCTGTCACTGGATATGCCACTCCTGACAGCTTTGGGCGCCATCTTCGCCGGAGAACGAGGTGTGGAGGAGGCCCTGGCCGAGGCCCAGGCGCAGGCTCTGGCTGCGGCGCAAGAGGCCCAGCAGGTCACCCCAGCGACACCCGTGGCCGTGGCCACGCCGAAGCCAGAGAGGGCAACTGGTGAGGAAGTCACCATCACCTTCTGTGGGCGCGGCGAGACGGCTCCCTACCATGCCCTGGCCGAAGCGTTTCATGATGACCATCCCGAGATCATGGTGGAGGTGACAGTGCCGGAGCAGTGGGGGGTTCCCTATTGGGCTGAAGCCTGTGATTGCTTTACCGCTTTCGATACGACCCCTTACGTACCGGAGCATCGCCAGCACGTCCTCGACCTGCAGCCTCTCGTGGACGCCGACCAGGACTTACCCCTGGACGATTTCTATCCCGGGTTCCTGGAGACCTGGCGCTGGCAAGGGGATCTCCTGGGCCTGCCGGCTGACGGCGACGTGAAAGTGATGTATTACCACCAGGACCTCTTCGACGCGGCAGGCGTGGCATATCCCCAGCCGGGTTGGGATTTGGACGACTTCCTGGAAAAGGCCGTAGCCCTGACCAGAGAAGAAGAAGGGGAGAGCAAACAGTACGGCTACATACCTCTCGACCCGGTGTGCTATGATCTGCTGTTCTTCCTTGGACAGCACGGCGCTACTGTGGCGGACGTGTCCACCCGGCCCCCACGACCTCAGTTGGACACCCCGGCAATGGTTGAGGGAGTGCGCTGGTACGCCGACTTGGCCCTGGTCCACGGTGTGATGCCCCCCCTCTACATCAAAGACTACTTTCGGGATCGAGATGCGCATCTTCAAAGGCAGCGGGACATGGTATCCACAGGCCGGGTGGCTATGTGGGCCGAGTATCCCGGCAATATGCCTGCCCAGGCTTTCCCCTTCCGCGTCGGTATGGCCCCCTTGCCCCTGGGTCAGGGGAAAATGAACCAAAACAAGATCGTCGCTTACGTAATCTCGGTCAACTCACCCTACCCAGAAGCCTGTTGGCAGTGGATCAAGTTCCTGACCGGCCAGCTCGCAGTGGTTCAAGGGGTTCCCCCACGGCGTTCCTTGATGGAGACACCAGAGTATCAGCAGCGAGTGGGGGAAGAAGCTCTGGCGACTTTCCAATTCGCGCTGGAACGCAGTGTCGGGAGCGTAAATCCCGTGTACGAGGAATATCCCTGGGTGTACACGGTTCGTCGGTACTGGTTCTACGAAGCCTTTGATCGGGTGATGGAGGGGGCTGAGGTGGAAGAAGCCCTGGCCGAGGCCCAGGCCAAGGCGGAGGCTTTCGTGGCCTGCCTGGGAGGGCGGGTCACCGCGAGCGAGTACGACGGTGAACTGCGCGAGACCTGCGCTCAGGAGGTAGATCCAGACTATGAGTCCTGGTGAGGGCAAGACCTTGACGGATGAAAACTGAGCCTGAGCTTGCTAGTGGGTCATTTGTCACGGATATGGCCATTAACCGGCGGCGCGAGAGACGCTACATGACCCCACATATATACTGATGACGGGCATAAGGTTACATTTTATGGGACACAGATTAACACTGATTGACACTGATTTTTACGGATTTTTCTCGATTTTCGCCAGCAATGCAGCCTGATCTGTGTTCATCTGTGAAAATCTGTGTCCTATTCTGTGTTTTCAAAATGTAACTTTGTGGCCGCGCCAGGTATACGAGACCCAGCAACACTGGGAGTACTGGTGCTACCACTGTGTCAACCATCCGGACTGCAACCCACCAGGCAGTAGCTGCGACCTCTACTGCGAGTTCCGCCTGGGGGACTGGCCCGGCCCTTGCTGAACCTGTTGTTTGTGTCTACAGTCGAGATGAAGCCTCAGCGTGAACTGGAGGCTTCATCTCAATGGTTATGGTGAGAGGGGTGTACAAATGCCAGACCGCACAGTGCGTTCTTTTTCTCAGCGAGCGGGCAGGCTAAGTTTGTCGCTGGTGCTGCTCATTGCCACCCTGGGAGCCTGCACCACCCCAGGAAAAACGCCGACCGCTGCTCATGTGGGCAATCTGACCAGACTCACCTTCGCCTGCCCCATGGACGACAAGATGATCTACCAGGCCGTTGCCGACGCTTTTCACGATGCCCACCCTGACCTGGAAGTACAGATTGTGCCTGTGGAGCGATCCACTCCCCTGCGACAACTGGCCTCCAGCGCCGACACCTTTATCGTTTATGAGGGCGCCGTTGAGGTCGGACCATCTGGCCTGCTGCTCGACCTAGCGCCGTTTCTCGAGGCCGACGGGGAGCCAGACGAGACAGATTTCCTCCCCGGCCTGCTGGAGCGCTTCCGCTGGCAGGAGGGTACGTGGGGCCTGCCGGCCGGGGTGGACCCTCTCGTCGTCTTCTACGACCCGGCCGCTTTCGACGATGCGGGGATGGTGTATCCCACCGCGGGCTGGACCTGGGATGACCTCCTGAGCCAGGCGCAGCGCCTCACGCAGCGAGAGGGAGGACAGGTCGTGCGCTACGGCTTCGCTGACCTCCTGGGAGGGGGTCTCGAATCAGTGATCGAAGTGCAGGGAGCGCAGATCGTGGACCCCTCGGTGGAGCCGCCGCGCCCGATGCTGGATGACCCCCGCACGGTGGCAGCGGTGCAGTGGTACGCCGACCTGGCTCTGACCCACGGCGTGATGCTCAACCCGGTCCAGGCAGAAGGGGAGTCTCTGCTGGCCCCGCTGCTCGAGGGCCGAGCGGCGATGGCGGTGGGCCTTGCCAGCTCGTGGGCTGCGGCAGTCCGGGATCGTCCCTCTCTGCGGGTCGCGCCCTTGCCGGGGAAAGGTCCGCTGATGGACGTGTACGGTTATTTCATCAGCGCCGGCACTTCCCATCCGGAAGCAGCCTGGCGCTGGTTACAGTTCCTCAGCCGGCAGGCCGCCCCGCCCGATCTCCTTCCAGCCCGGCGCAGCCTGACCCTCGAATCCGCCCTCGCCACCGCAGCCGGGGCAGAGGCCCTGGCCCCCTTTCAGTACGCGGTGGAGCATGCCCTGCCCCCCGTCCGGCCGGTTATGGTGCGCGTGTGGCTCTCCCAGGCCCTCGACCAGATTTTCGCCGGCGAGGCAGTAGAAGCCGCGATGTCGGCTGCCCAGCAGAAGGCGCTGGCGCAGGCCACCCCGGCTCCAGAGCCTACCATCGCTCCCTTACCCACACCAGCACCACCGGGCAAAGATACGATCACCTTCGTCCCCGTTTGGAACCGGTCTACATACGAGGCGCTGGCCCAAGCCTTCCACGAGACCCACCCGGAGATCGAAGTGGTGGTGCGCGGCGCGGAGGAGTTCTCTGCTCAAGACCATACCCTGGCGGCGCTGATCGCGGTCAGCCACGCCGACTGTATCCTCACCGCTGCCTCGCTCGCCGAGGAGACGCGCCAGAGTGTGCTCAACCTGCAGCCCTTGATTGAAACCGACCCCGGGTTTCCCCTTGATGATTACGACCCCCAGGTGTTGGAGCGGGTACGCTATCAAAATGACCTGTGGGGGCTCCCCGCTCAGGTCGCAGTGGATGTGCTTTACTACGATAAGGCACTCTTCGACGAGACCGGCCTCTTCCCGGCAGCGGGCTGGACGTGGGACGATTGGCTGGTGGCGGCCAGGAAACTGAGTGGCGGGGAGGGCGCTGAGCAGCGCTATGGCGTTGTCCTATGGCCGGGCACCAGCCTGGCATTCCTGCTGGAGGCGATGGCAGGGACGCTGGTGGACAACCCGGGAACGCCGACCGGTTTCCGCTTCGACACGCAGGACGTGGTGGTAGCAGCACAGCAACTGGCTGGCCTGGTGACCGACGGCGTCGCTCCCGCTCTGGAAGCGGGGTCGGGTGGCTACGACGAGTTGTACGATCTGAATTATAGCCTGATCCACAGCGGAAGGGTCGGGATGTGGATCCGGTCATCCATGTCAGTGGGGATGGAGTGGGCCAGGTACCAAGGACGCTCCATCGGCGCTGCTCCTTTGCCCAGGGGCAGTCGGCCCGTTGCTCCTCGCAGCATGGTCATGGCTTATTACATCGCCGCCAACACCCCCCACGTCGAGGCCTGCTGGGAATGGCTGAAGTTCGTCTCGGACCATATCCCGCAGGATGGTCTTCCGGCCCGTCGCTCACTGGTGGCCTCTGACGAATTCCGTGCATACGTGGGGGAGGAAGCCCAGGCTGCCTACCTGGAATCGCTGGCATATCAACATACCGACGTCTTCCGCGACCTGGAAGGGGTGCCCGGGTCCAAGAAGGCCTACACCTGGCTGATACAGGCCGCCCAAGAGATCGTCTGGCACGGTGCCGGCGCCCAGGCCGCGCTGAGCCAAGCGCAAGGAAAAGCCGAAGCCTACTTGAACTGCCTGCGGCAGCGCCCTGACCTGGAAGAGCGGGCGAGCGCCGACGCCTGCTTCCAAGAGGTGGACGCACCGTGATTTCGGATCCGACAAAAGGCTGAGTCGCTCAGTGTTACCCGAAGCGACACTGAGCCCCTCGTGCATCCGCGAGGGGCTTTCCATTTGCCGCCGTTTGCCCCGCCAGCCCGGCTGCAGAACCTTAGAATTTCCGTCACCACGGGCAAAGCGGATTTGACAAACCACGAGAGCTGTGGTAGAATTACCATGCAACGATTGTACCGGCCAAGACCACGAAGTGGTGCCTGATGGGAAGTTCGGGGAGGATAAGATGTTCTTGAAGAGAGAGAGAGAGAGAGAAGGAAACAGCCCGCCATAATTCACAGCGAAAAGGTGGTTTGGCCTCCGCGAAGAGCGCCGATTTCTCAGGGCACGCCTGTGCCTTGAGAGATTGGCGCTTTTTGATTTGAGCCTGCTGGGTCTGCCGTTGAGGAAGGGAAACATGCTCACCTACTTCAAGGGCCGCTACAACCGGCACGGCTCGCCCGATGGCCAGGGTTACACCCTCAACGAAACCTTCTCCCGATAGTTTGTCGCAAGGAGCAATCATGAAGACAAGACTTGCGTGCTCACTCTTGATCCTCACCCTGCTAGTGGTGGGTTGTACCTCTAGCCCAGCTCCCCAACACGATCTCGACAACCTGGAGCCCACCGTTGTTACGTTCGCAGTCGAAGACCGCGAACAGGTTGCTTATCTGGAACTTGCCAAGCAGTTTGAGGAGGAGAACCCAGGTATCTCCATCCAGATCGTTTCCTTGACCAATGAACTTGGACCCCGATCGCAGTGGCCAGACGACTACCCCCGTCAGATTGCACAGCTAGCGGACACGGTGTACCAGCAAATCCCGGCCCGGTACCAGGGGCAGGACTATTACCTCGACTTGAAGCTGTTCATCGACTCCGATCGTGGCTTCAACCAGGATGATTTCTTCCCCGGCGCGCTGACCACAGATGCAACAGGCCGCATCGTCCGGCTCCCTGGCCCTCTCTACCTTTGGGGCATCTTGTATGACAAGGAGATCCTGGATGCGGCTAACGTGCCCTACCCTCGGCCAGGATGGACCAAGGACGAGTTCTTGCAGGCGGCTCAGCGTCTCACCTACGTTTCAGCCGATAGCCCGAGCGATCGGCGCTATGGTTTCCTGCCTCAGCAGCGCCACACCAGGTACTGGTTGCTGGCCGAGGCGGGAGACATCCTGGAGATGGATGTGCCACCCCGCGTCAATCTGACCGATAGCCAAATGGTTGCCGCTCTAGAGTGGTATGCGAACTTATTCCTCGTCCATCAGGTGGCGCCAGTTTTGGAAGGCCTGAGCTTTAGTTCTCGCTGGCAGGAAGAGCGCAACCTGATTGATGCTCGCAAGGTCGCCATGTGGGGCGGGTTGTCGAGTGACATGGATCGCCTCGAGTTCTCCTCGCGTGATCTCGGCTTTGTGCCCTATCCGCAATCGTCCGAGGCGAACCGTTACATCGAGTATAAAGGCTACATGATCAGCGGCGGCACCCAGCATCCCCAGGAAGCGTGGCGCTGGCTCTCCTGGCTCAGCTATCAGGATGTTCCTCCTCTCGGCGTGCTTTACAGTCCCAACAACTTGCCGCCGCGCCGCTCTGTTGCCAAGGCCAGTGATGCCTGGGAACGACTGCACCCCGACGTGGCTGCCGCTTTCCGCTGGGTGTTCGACAATGTAAGTGCCTTCAGCCCTCCCCTCGACGATCGCTTGGGCGATGCCAGTCTGGCCCGTCCTGTTCGGCAGGGGTTGGACGCGGTATTGAAGGCCGTCCTCGTCGAGCAGGAGCCTGTAGAAGCGGCATTGGCCGAAGCTCAGGCACGGGTCATGGACCAGCTTGCCGCGGCGGTTAAGCAACAGGTCAACCTCAATGTTCAGCCCGTCGTCGTCCGAGAGCCTGAGCCGGGGCCAACGCTGGCGGGAGGAGGGATCGAGATTGATTTTCTGGTTAGCGAGGACGTGGAACCCTACTTGCTACTGGCCGAGGATTTTCTACAGGAACATCCCGAGATCGTCGTCAATGTGGAACTCCACGCGCCATCACAAACCGTCTTCCGTTGGCCGCAACACGAGTCCATAGCCCGCCGGGCCCCCTGCTTCGAGGGAAGCTGGCACATAGACATGGTTGATCGACAAGTACTCTTGGATCTGACGCCGCTGATTGATAGTGATCCCAATCTTTCTCCAGAGGACTTTTTCGAAGTATCTCGCCAGCCCTTGTTTCGTGATGGTCGAGTCCTCGGTCTTCCTGCCTGGGTCTATGTGTACTTAATTGCCTACAACCGAGATCTATTCGATGGCCTTGGACAGCCCTATCCCCCGTTGGACTGGGATTGGGACGAATTTCTCCAATTCAGCCTCTCACTGACAGAACAAAACGGGGCTGACGAGCGCTATGCCTACGTAGCCCGAAACGAAGGGACGATTTTAGGCAGCATCATGAGATGGCACGGCGCAGAGGCATGGGAGCCAGGCGATAAGCCTCAGCCTCGTTTCACCGATCCCCAGGGCGTGGCCGCCGTACAATGGTACGTTGACCTTCATCGAGTGCATGGCATCAAACCTCAGTACAGCTTGAGCCTGTTTAGCTACGAGGAGATGCAAGAAGCAGAGCAACTGGTTCTGAGCGAGCGTGCAGCCATGTGGGAAAGCAACATCACATTTCCACCGAACGAAAGGCCGACCTTCGACATCGGCTACACAGCGTTCCCGGCGGGACAGCAGGGCTCCCCTGGTTTCTTCGGTTACGGGACGGCCTACTTCATCTCCAGCCAGGCTACTCCCGAGGAAATCCAGGGATGCTGGACCTGGATCACCTATTTGAGCGAACGCTTCATTCCTCTCTCCAATGAGAACGTGCCTGCTTGGGGTTATGTAACACCAGCACGACGCCAGGTGGCTATGTCTGATGCTTACAGGATCAGAGTCGGCGAGGATCGTCAGGCAGCGATTCTGCACACGCTCGATCAATTTAGCCCTCCTGAAAACCCAATACATGTGAACAGTCTGAGAGATGTATTCCGCACATGGGTTCCCAGCGATTGGTTCTATCAAGCCGTGGACGCTGCAGCCCAAGGGGAAGAGACAGAGAGCGTCCTGACAGCGGCGCAGGAGAAGGCGGCAGCCTATCTGGCGTGTTTCGATGGTGCTGATGTTGAAGCTGATCCTCGTCAAACGGCCCTGACCTGCGCGAGGCAGGTAGCCCCGGCCTATCAGATGTGGGGCGATGAATGACCGTCCCATCGTCCGCCTGGCCGACTCGTTCAAACTCTCAATAGTCGGTGGCAGGCAAATTGGGTAGTTCTAGTACAAGCATCTAGAAAGGGGGTGATCGAAGCGGCAATCTGGAGTACCAAGTTCTTCGTTGGTCAGCGTGAGTACTACTCAACCTATCACGAAGGAGGAAAACGATGTATAGCCGATTGAATTGGGTGCAGATGCTCCTGGTTACCTGCTAGGAATTCACCCCAGCTGCCATGGCTTTTCGGGTGAATTCTCGCAAGTGTCCGGAGCAAAATGCACTGTCTTGCCGGATTTTGGGCAGATTCGTGCGGAGAATCTACGCGAAATCCAGCAGTAGAAGGCACTTTTTCTAGAACATCTGTGCTGGTAACTGAGAGCAACTGCACCCGATTGAATTGGAATGGGGAAGAAGTCCCCTTCGGCATGCTGTTCGCTCAGACAAGTGAGGCAGAGCCGTTGGTTCTTGATGGCCACTACGACCCCGACCGACAGCTCTTCGTGAACCGCAATGGCACGCCCATCTTTGGCTGCACTTACCAGAAGACATGCCATCGGTATCTCACTGGCCACGGGCCACCTTGGCAGTGGGACTGCGAGGATGACTATTATTGCGACTGAGGAGAAGTCCAGCCTGAGTGAGCATGCCATACGGCGACGACCTTGAATTAGTCAAAGGTTGTATGCAGGAGGGAGACAGCCTTATGGGGGCTGTCTCCCTCCGATTTCAGTGAGGAAAGAGACATGTCATCTGCCCCTACCGTACTGATTCTCACCAACGAGAGGGACCTTCATGCCAATAAGATCATCCTGGCGTTGGAGCGACGCAATGCACGTCCCATTCGGTTCAACCCGGCGGATTTTCCGCTACGTTCGCGCCTGTACTTCAGTAATCACGATGGCAAATGGCATAGCTACATTGACTTGGACTTGAGCCACCGCCGGCTTGACTTGCAGGAGATTCACAGCGCCTGGTTGGGACGACCGGATCCAGTGGAGGTGAATCCTGCGCTCTCGCCCATGGCCGCCCGGTTTGCTAAGGCCGAGTCCAAGGCGGCCATGGCAGGGATCTTGCACCTTGACCACATTCTTTGGATCAACCACCCTGACAAAATGCGGCTTGGGGAGCGGAAGCTGGTCCAACTCCAACGAGCATCGGCGTTGGGCCTTGAGGTTCCCCGGACGTTGGTCACCAACGATCCGACTGCAGTGAAGGCTTTTTACGAAGAATGCGGAGGCAATGTTATCTACAAGACCCTTTATGCCCCTTTTGTCAGTGAAGAGAAGCTAGAACGAGGCATGATTCCGCCTGGATCCAGATATGGCGGTATCTATACTACCCCGGTCGAAGAGGCTGATTTGGCTCACCTTCATTCAGTAGTCTACGCCGCCAATCTGTTTCAGGAGTACGTTCCGAAGGAGATTGAGCTTCGAGTCACCGTGGTCGGTAATCGGGTCTTCGCCGCCGAGATTCATTCCCAGGCCTCAGAACGCACCAGGCACGACTGGCGCCACTATGACTTCGACAATACGCCTCACCGCGTGCATCAACTGCTGCTGCCCATCGCTCAACTGTGCATCGAGTTGACCAGAAGCTTCGGTCTGGTTTACGGGGCCATTGATATGGTGCTGACCCCCGATAGCCGTTATGTATTTCTGGAGATCAATCCAGTAGGACTGTGGTACTGGATTGAACTACTCACCGGTCTGCCCATCACGGATGCCATCGCTGACCTGCTGGTTGCAGGCCAAGTTCACAGTTGGGAACCGATCGTCGAAACTGGTGCGGCAGTGTGACATGATTTCGTCTTTGAAACGCTGGCTAGCAGAGTGGTCTCGGGCCTTTACTCAAATCTGGCGAGCACTGGGCTTGTTGTGGCAGACAAGTCGTTGGTATACCCTGCTCCTGGTAACCGTCAGCCTTACCCTCAGTCTGACTCCGATTGCTCGCTTATGGGCAGGCAAATTCATTATTGATGACATTGTCGCCATGGCCGCCGAGGGGCGGCTCCCCCCTCTTGGCACCAGGCTGTACTGGCTCATCATGGTGCAGGCCATTCTATTCTTGCTGCACGATGTGTTACGACTCGTTCAAGCTGAGGGACGGATCATCTTTTCGGAACTCGTTACCTACCGAGCCCGGGAACAAATCGCACACAAGGGTCTGGAACTCGACATAGCTCACTTTGAGAACCCTGCCTTTTATGATCTACAGCAGCGAGCTGGTCAGGAAGCTCCTTCCCGTCCTGTTTTCCTCTTGTTCGGTCTGCTGGATGTGCTGCGCAATGTTTTCGCCGCTCTTTCCTATGTTGCAACGCTATTCTGGCATCAACCCTGGGTGCCCATCATATTGCTGTTTTTGGCCTTACCCAACTTGCTGCTGGAGCATCGGTACCAAGAGCGGTTCTATCGCCTCCGGAGGTCCCAAACAGCGCAGCAGCGACGGCAGTTTTACTTTTGGCATCTACTCACTGATAGGCTGGCAGCCAAAGAGGTCAGAATCTTCGGATTGGGGGACTATCTACTGGAACTCTACCGCTCCATATTTAGGAGGCGACACCAAGAACTAGTCAACTACACCCAAAGCAAGGTGGCGTGGCTTTTGATAAGCAAATTAGGCTATTTGGCCGGCTACGTTGTCTTCTATACCTTTTTGATCGTGGAGACAGTTCGCCAGGCCATCAGCCTGGGAGACTTTACTTTGTACACCGGCGCCGTGGCCGGCTTGCAAACTGGGCTCAAGTTCGCTAGCACCGGCATGGCCTCAATCCTGTCTAACCGCCTGTTTGTTGAGGATTTCTTTCAGTATTTGGGAGCAAAACCCACTTTGCCGAGGAACGAGAATGGTCGTTTCATCCCAAACGAGCTAAAGCAAGGCATCGAACTACGTCACGTTTACTTCCGTTATCCAGCCAACCCGGCTATGGTGCTCAAAGACATCAATTTGACTATCAAACCCGGCGAATCAATTGCATTGGTTGGTGAAAACGGGTCAGGAAAAACCACCTTGGTGAAACT
This sequence comes from Anaerolineales bacterium UBA3071, assembly GCA_002366755.1. Taxonomy (GTDB): domain Bacteria; phylum Chloroflexota; class Anaerolineae; order UBA3071; family UBA3071; genus UBA3071. The sequence goes on along the minus strand of DFBV01000018.1, from coordinate 38,869 downwards.
GCTCTGTCGCCTCTACGATCCTACAGAGGGTCAGGTACTGCTCGAGGGGGTGGACTTGCGGGAGTACCGATTGGAAGAGGTTTACAAATCTGTGGGCGTCATCTTCCAGGATTTTGTTCGCTATGCGTTCACCGCCCGCCATAATATTGGGCTGGGCAACCTGGCCTATCTGGATGATGAGGAGCGGATTCGCGAGGCGGCTCGCAAGAGCCAACTAACCGAGATTGTGGAACGTTTGCCGCAACAGTACGAAACGCTTCTCAGTCCGCGTTTTGGCGGTGCCTATTGGCCATCGGAGGGACAGTGGCAGCGGTTCGCTCTAGCTCGTGCCCTGATCCAAGACGCTCCCATTTTGATCATGGATGAACCAACGGCTACCATTGATGTCAGGGCAGAGCATGAAATCTTCCGTAACTTCCGTAGGTTCACTGCCGGTCGCATCTCTGTGTTTATTTCTCATCGTCTCTCGATGGCTCAATTGGTGGACCGTATTTATGTTCTCAAAGACGGACATGTCGTTGAACATGGCACCCATGAGGAATTGTTGGCACTGGGAGGATACTATGCTGAACTCTATCGCCTGCGGGCCGACAAGTACGAGGATCACACCAAATCGTCATAGTGCGAAGCACTGACGAGTAGAAAGGAATTCACCATGCCGACTACAGTCATCATTGGATTGCAATGGGGAGACGAGGGAAAAGGCAAGATCGTTGATTTCATGGCAGCGCAGGTCGATGTTGTAGCGCGCTTTTCGGGTGGGGTTAATGCCTGCCACACAGTGGTAGTTGACGGAACGGAAACCCGTTTCTCTCTGGTACCGTCGGGGGCATTGCGGCCGGGGATCACCTTGGTGCTGGCTGATGGTGTCATGATCGAACCGTTTAACCTCACTCGCGAGATTAACCGCTTACGCGACAACCATGGTTTCGATGTAAAGAGGCTTCTAATCGGACGGAATGCCATCGTCACTATGCCTTATCATATCAGGCTCGATCAGGCGTGTGAGAAGGAAGCCGGTCAATACGCGATTGGCACAACCGGATGGGGGATTGGGCCCACACGTGTGGATCACGTGGCTCGTCAAGGCGTGCGCATCTTTGAGTATCTCAACCCTGACTTTATGAAAGAAGGGATGCTGGCACGAGTTCGCCAGGGTTTGACGCCCGCCTGGCTGTTGGTGAGAATGCTCGGTATGCTCTACTACTCGGAGGAAATCTACGACGAAATACGGGAAACTCTGAGCGGTTGCATCACTGATACAGCATCTTTCCTCAACAAGGCCATTGACTCTGGCCAGCATGTCCTTTTTGAGGGCGCACAGGGTACGTTATTAGATCTTGTCTATGGCTTTTATCCTTACGTGACGTCGTCTCACACCCTGGCCGGCAGTGCCTGCATCGGCACCGGGGTAGGGCCCACAAAGATTACGGCGGTAGTCGGCGTGGCTAAGGCATATTCAACCCGGGTTTCCCGAGGTCCTTTGCCCACCGAGGTAAGCGGCGATGAGAGAAGTAGCCTTGTAGAGCTCGGCCAAGAGTTTCGCCATACGACTGATATTCCCCTGCGCGTGGGGTGGCTCGATTTAGTGACCCTTCGCTATGCTGTCAGACTGAACACCATCTCTTCGATCGCACTGACAAAGCTGGATGTTCTGGATGCCTTCGATGAGATCAAAGTGTGCGTAGCCTACAAGAGGAAAGAGCAAGTCTACACTGATTTGCCACCTGATTTAGGCTGTGTCGAATACGAGCCGGTGTATGAGATCCTGAAAGGATGGAAATCATCTTGCACCGAAGCTCGCGGCCATGCCGATCTGCCTCCCCAGGCCCAAGCTTATCTACACTTTATCGAGGGTTTCGTGGGAGTTCCTATACGCATCGTCTCCGTAGGCCGGGATCGAAGCCAGACATTTTACCTGGGCGATGAGACATAGAAAACGTCGGAGGCGAAGATGTTCAGCGCCGTGCTCTTCGATTTGGGCGGAGTGCTCGTCTTCTACGGTGATGCAGAAATAGATGTCCGCACGATGAATCTGCGGGGCTTGCGGAGGATTCACGAGCACCTGACGGCTCAGGGATATGCGTTGCCCAGTCCAGAGACGTTCTGTACCGCTCTTGATGCCCAGATACAAGAATACTGGCGTCACTGCTTTGACCATATGGAAGGGCTAAATCTGCGCGATCTCCTCTGGCACGAACTGATGAAGCATGGAGTCCATCTTCCGCTGGCCGAGCACGCGGTTTGTTGGGACATCTTTCACGAGACGATATCGCCATCCCTGTCGTTGGATGAAGACGCTACGCGGACCCTTGAACAACTCCGGACAAAGGGACTCCGCCTGGGCGTGGTCACCAACACGATCTGGCCGCTGGCCGTGCACCTGAAGTATCTCTCACGATGGGAAGTTCTGGATTACTTCGACTGCCTGGTCTGTTCCTCGGAAGTCGGCATTGTCAAGCCGCATTCGGCCATTTTTGAGCAGGCCCTACGGGTGTTGAATGCAGAGCCTGAGCAGGCTGTCTTTGTCGGAGACCGCACTTTCGAAGATGTATTTGGCCCACACCAATTGGGCATGAAGACTATCCTCAGGCGACTACCATATCGAGAGAACACTTTTGAAGCTGAGACTGACCGATCCATCACTGCGCTGAAGGAATTGCCGATGCTCTTGGCTGGGGACTGGGGCACAGAGGGTGGTGCGACTGTCGAACTGACATCTCTATCGCCAGGGGGAGCCGGATCAGAAGCCAGCACTGCAGATAGGGCGCAGGCCACTCAGGCATTCTCCGTGTTGGTTGCAGATCGTCAGAAAAATCTAGCCGACCGTGCGTCGGTCGGGCCAGAGTTTGATCTTTCTTTGATTGAAGGGGCCTTCGGGCTCTCCATTGAGAAGTGCATTCCTGTACGGGAAGACTTGCGGTGGATTTACAAGATCCTTAGCTCTGAGGGAGTATACGCATTAAAGATATTCTCGCCGATATTACCCAAGGAGATGGTGCTGTTTGTTTCCTCACTTATGAAGACCCTCAAGGACAAAGGTCTACAGCAAATTCCATTGGCCAGGCCAATTACGGAGTCGCATCGGGGCACTAAACTCAATCCATACGTGCTGCAAGGAAGAGATGGCCGGTATTGCGTTTTGACGCGCTGGTTAGACGGTGCTCCTTTCGATGGGAAGTTGGAGCAACTCCACAGCGCTGGAGCATTCTTGGGTCGCTATCACAAGGTGATGCAGGATGTGACAATTGACCATATGTTTGTAGCGGAACTCACCCGCCGCTTTCCTCCTGCTTCCCATCCTGATCCGGATGCTGAACATCATTTTGATCTCGGGAGCTTTGTTGAGCAAGCACGTCATGGTAAAGGAGAGATTGATGCCTTCATCCTCAAAAACCACACCTACGTGAAGCAAAAGATTTGTGAACTCAAGGCCCGATTACATGCCCAAGTGACCTCCAACACCGCCACGCGGACTGGTGGCCTCCGAGGGTTGCCATCTCCCTATCTGATTACCCACGGAGATTTCAGGCCTGACAACGTTCTCTTCGACGCCGACAATCACGTGTGTGGCATTTTTGACTTTGATGAAGCTCGTTACCAGGAGCGAGTCTGTGACCTCGCTTGGGCCCTAAAGCAATTCTGTCCAGGAGAGGCTGGCGTGATTGACGCTGATCGCGCCATAACTTTCTTGCAAGCCTACCAGCAAACGAACTTCCTCCTCCTTGAAGAGCTCTCGCTGATTGTGGATGCGCTTCGTGGCCGATGTATCGAACTGATATATTTGCATTCCTTGCTATATTATCAAACTGGGCAGAGTAGGTTGCCTTTCATGCATGACTACTTGGACACCCTGCGCTGGCTTGACCGACACGAACCCGATTTGATCAAGGCGTTCCACCAGGCTCTTGCCTGCGACCAGTCCTTCCTGTTGCCCACGCAAACCAATGCCGGTAGCCCCGTGGTGGCCGACATCGGCCAAACTGAGAAACTGAATAGGACGGAACTGAACTACATGCATGAAGCATCGCAACAGGAACAAACGATGTTGCGGGTGATGGAACTCGCCCGTCAGGATGAGCGCATCCAAGGCGTGGGCGTCAGTGGCTCCTCTGGCGCTGCGTACGCAGATAGGTACTCTGATATAGATTTTATGTTGGTGGTTGATAAAGATCGGGCTGATGAATTCAATGCCTTAATGATTGAATGGATGCGACAGTTTGGCGAGACAATCGTTACACATAAACGGAAGAGTGTGAAGGGAATTGCCTCTGCGATCCACCGCGTGCTCTATGCGAATGGCACGATATGCGATTTCCTTCTTACCACGATGGAGGAATTGGGACCCAATCCCTTCCACAAACGCACCCAAGTCCTCGTGGACAAGACGGGAGCTTTCAGCCGATTCATCCAGGCGCAGAAGCAAATTGAGTTCCATTGCAATGTCGGGCGACAATTTGGAGAGCGCGTCACGGCATTCTGGTTTGACTGTGCAAAGGTCTGTGCCAGCTTGCACCGTGGGGAAATATGGCATGCAATGGCAACTTTGAACAAGATGCGAGAACATCTATTTGTACTCCTGCACCTCCATGCAAAGGGAGGTGCATTTGATCCTGGCGAGGCTGTTGCTAAGGGTCTGGAAAAGATCAACTCTACCGGCATAAATGCTAATTTGACGAAAACTGTGGCCTTGTATGATGAGGAAGCTCTCTGGACGGCTTTTCAATGGACTGTGAACATATTCTGTCAAGTGACTCGCAACTTGGCGAATAAGCACAACTTGGTCATTCCCTTTGATCAGGGGAAACTTGTACAAATTGTCGATGGGTGGATAGGGAAGCGAACGCTGAAGGAGTGTTAACGTGTCAACCTCAATCAAGCCTCCTCACCTTGAACCTAGAGACACGATCGGGCTCGTCAGCCCATCCTTTCCTGTGACAGGGCGGGGCCTGGATGCTCTAGAACGCGGGATCCAGGCCCTTGAAGCGCAAGGGTTTAAGGTCAAAGTGGGCGAGCATGCCACAAACCGCATAGGCTATCTTGCTGGGCACGACTGTGACCGCGCACAAGACATCAACCGCTTTTTTGCCGATCTCACAGTCAAGGGCATTATAGGCATCTTGGGTGGCACCAACAGCAATCGGCTACTCCCCTTTCTGAACTGGGACACGATCCAGTACAATCCTAAGGTGTTTTGTGGGCATAGTGACATCACTGTACTGAACCTCGCCATTCATGTGCATACTGGACTGGTTACTTTCGATGGTCCCAATCTGATCGGCCAATGGGGGATTGCACCTTACCCTTATACGATCAACCACTTCTACCATATCTGTGGGCATGTTGAACCACTGGGGCCCCTTTCTCCACCGGCCCAAATCATGCGAAGCGTTCAGTACGACGAAAGCGTCAACAGAGACTCCATGGAACCACACCCTGGCTGGCGCTGGCTCAAGCCTGGTTATGCCCAAGGTCGCCTCATCGGCGGCCATCTAGGATCCACTCTGCTGCTTGCTGGGACTCCCTACTGGCCAACCTTCAAGCAAAAGATTTGGTTTTGGGAAGAGCTAGGCGGTTCACTCCGATGGGTAGACCGTTTCCTGACCCATGCGCGAGAAATCGGCGTTCTCGGTGAGATCGCCGGCATGATTGTAGGTCACTGCCTCATCGATGAGGAGCCCACCACAACCCAGACATTGGAAGATGTCATCCTTGAACACACGCTGCCCTATTCCTTTCCCATTTTGATGAATGTTGATTGTGGGCATCTCAACCCCAGATTGACGATGCCGAACGGGGTGCTGGCTACGCTGGATGCTCGCAACAATCTCTTTAGCATCGACGAGCCAGCAGTGTGCTGAATGAGAAGAGTCTTCCTGATCCAGTGGAGCCTCTCGTGCCGACCTCACGAGGGGCTTCGCTCTGTCAGCTTTCGTCACTTGCCCCGCCAACCCAAATGTGGTATCATTATCTCGCTTGAAGTCTGCCCGGCAGACCGTCCGCATTGTGTTAGCAAGGTGCAATGCACCTCATGGTGTAGGCGGCTGGCTGAGGACGGCTTGCAGAAACCGCTCGGACAACACAAACGAAGCGATTTCGAAGGTGCATTGCACCTGTTCGCAACACGCACCACGCATAACAGGATGGCAAAGATGCTCAACTTCCACAAGAAGCTCCTCGTGCTGTTAGTGCTGATCGTTCTGCTCTCCGGCTGCCGGAGCGGGCCGCGCCCGGCACAGGAGGAGCCCACACCCACCCCCATCCCCACCCCCATCGTGCCCGAAAAGCCGACTTACGTCGTGCAACGGGGCGAGGTGCTGCGCAAGCTGGAGTTCACCGCCCGCGTGGCCCCCGTGCAGGAGGCGGAACTCTTCTTCCGCACCAACGGCTACGTGCGCGCTGTCTTCGTGGAGAAGGGGGACGCGGTCAGGCAAGGTGATTTGCTGGCCGAACTGGAGATGGCCGAACTGGAACGCTCGCTGGCCAAGGCACGGCTCGACCTGCAGACGGCCCAGTTGCAGCTTTCGCAGGCGGAACAAGAGCAACAGGACGCCCAGGCCAAAGCCAAGCTCAAGCTGCAAACGGCCCAGGCCAACCTGGCCGCGGCGCAGGCGAGCCAGGCCCACGGACTGGCCAAAGCGCGCCTTGACCTGGCCATCAAGCGGCTGCAACTGCAAAAGGGCCAGGATGAGGACCTGACACCCCGCAAGACCCAGGCCGAAGCCGACCTGGAGCGGGCGCGCATCGCTCTGCAGCAGGCCCAGGCCGCCTACGATGAGATCGCCTGGCGCGGTGACGTTGGGGCCACGCCCCAGGCCGCCGCCCTGCAGCAGGCCACGCTCGATTTCCAGCGGGCGCAGGCCACCTACGACCTGGCGGTGCAGGATATCGAGGCCCATCGCTACGAGCTGGAGATCCTCAAACAGCAGGTGGCCCTGGCGGAACTGGAAGTGCAGCGGCTGCAGGAGACAGGGACGGACCCGCAGCTCCAGCAGGCGGTGGCGTTGGCCCAACTGGAGCTGGAAGCGCTGCAGCGGGGCGTTGACCCTCAGCTCCAGCAAACGGTGGCCGCAGCGCAACTGGCCGTTGACCGCTTCGAAGCGCAGGTTGCTGAATCGCGCCTCGTGGCTCCCTTCGACGGCGAGGTGGTCTCCATCTCCGCTTACCCCGGCCGCGCCGCCGAGGCCTATAAGGCAGCCTGCATCGTGGCCGACCTTGGCGCGCTGGAGGTCAGTGCCGAGCTTTCCGGCGAGCAGATGCGCGAGCTGACCGAGGGCCAGGCTGTGGCTCTCGTCCCCGTGGACTACCCCGGCCAGGGGCTAACGGGCACCATCCGCCAGCTCCCCTACCCTTACGGCGGCGGGGGCAGCACCGAAGCGCTCGAACAGGCCGACAGATCCACCCGCATGAGCGTGGACTTCGCGGGCCTGGCGCCGGAGATGACCATGGAAATGGGCGACCTGGTGAAGGTGACCATCGTCTTGGAGCGCAAAGATGATGTCCTCTGGCTGCCGCCGGCGGCCATCCGCACGTTTGGCGGCCGTAAGTTCGTCATCGTCCAGGAAGGCGCTAAGCAACGCCGCCTGGACGTGACCCTGGGCATCGAAAGCAAGGAGCGGGTGGAGATCGAAGCGGGGTTGGAGGAAGGACAGACTGTCTTGGGGCAATAGCTGGCTTGACAGTTTTGTGTCTAATGTTATAGTTGGTTCCCATACGACCAGCATCTCGCTTCTCTCGTCGGTAGCGATGCACTTCAGCGACAATCTCTTCCAAGGGTATTTCCTCATCACCCTCCGGCGCACGGGCAGCGATTTCGGATAGCCTGGGCACACGCATCTTCTTCAGGATCAGGGTATCGCCCTCTATGAACAAGGAAAGCTCATCCATAGCACCGATCCAGTTAGCAACGGGGGGCGGCAAAGAGATTTGGTCATTGACTACTTTCACTGTTCTCATCGCTTTCATTCCTCCATTCATTCATTTGCTTGCACTCGTCGCAGCGTCCCTAAAGCTACTGCAAATAGTATAGCACTACACAGCCAAAAAGGCAAGCGGGACATGAACCTCTTGCTTAACCTTCTGTCCATCATCCTCATCGCCGCCAGGCGCATCTGGAACCAGCGCACGCTGATGGGCTGCCTGCTGGCGGGGTTGCTGGCCGCCGTGGCCCTGAGCACCAGCATCCCCCTCTACGCCGACGCCGTGCACTTCCGGTTGCTGCACGAGGAATTGGCAAGCGAGGAGAGCACACGCCCTCCCTTCGACGGTGCTCAGGGCAGGCCCTTCGCCTTCCTGTTTCGCTACATCGGAGCCTGGCACGGAGCGGTGGAGTGGGACACCTACCAGCCCATCAACGGTTACCTGATGGAACAGTCCCCGGCGGCGCTGGGGCTGCCACTGGAGCTGGCCGTCCGCCACGTGCGAACCGACAATCTCCGGCTCTTCACCCGGGAGGGAGAATCCGGGGCCTACGCCCGCCGGCAACCGCTGCTCTGGACCAGCCTGGCCTTCATCAGCAGCCTGGAGAGCTACGTTGACCTGATCGAGGGGCAGTTCCCCCGGCCGGCGACGGCAGAAGACGAGGTCATCGAGGTGCTCGTCAGCCGGCCACTGGCCGAGGAGCTGGGCTTGCAGGTCGGCGAGCGCTACGTGCTCTTCGGCAAGCGAGAACTGATCCAACTGCCGGTGCGCATTGCCGGGCTCTGGCAGGCGCGCGATGCAGCCGATCCCTTCTGGTTCTACGCGCCGCAGACCTTCGACGAGGTGCTGCTGGTGCCGGAAGCGACCTTTGCGCAGCGGTTGGCCCCGGCCCTGCCCGACGAGGTCTATCAGGCCGCCTGGTACATGCTCTTCGACGGGCAGAGCGTCCGCACCGCCGACGTATCCCGTTTCCTGGCGCGGGTGGCGACGGTGCAGGCGCGGGCGGCGTCCCTGCTTTCCAACACCAGCCTGGACGTCTCACCCCTCGACGCGCTGCGGGCCTACCGCCGCCAGGCGCGCCTTCTGACCATCCAGCTCACCGTCTTCAGCCTGCCCCTGCTGGGGCTGATCCTTTACTTCACCGGCCTCATCGGCGGCATGGTGGTGCGCCGCCAGCAGAACGAGATCGCCGTCCTGCGCAGCCGCGGCGCGTCGCGCTGGCAGGTGATTGGCATCTACCTGCTGGAAGGGCTGCTCGTCGGCGCCGTGGCTGCCGTCGCGGGGTTGGCCCTGGGAAGGGCGCTGGCCCAACTCCTGGGCTCCGTGCGTACCTTCCTCGATCCCGGCGTCCTGACCAACCGCTCCCGCTTGCCTGTGCGCCTTTCCCCCAGCAGCGTCTATTTCGCCCTGGGAGCGGTGGTTGCCGGCCTCTGCGCCAGCGTTCTCCCCAGCCTGGCCGCTTCGCGCCACACCATCGTCACCTACAAGCAGGAAGTGGCCCGCACGCTGCGCCGCCCGCTTTGGCAGCGCTACTTCCTGGACCTGCTCCTGCTCGTTCCACCTCTCTACGGCTACTACGTGCTGCGCCAGCGGGGCACCATCTCCATCCTGGGCGGAGGACTCGCTGGCGGCGATCCCTTCCAGAACCCCCTGCTGTTCCTGGTGCCGGCTCTCTTCTGCTTCGGACTGGCTCTCGTTTGCGCCCGCTTCTTCCCTGCTCTAATGGGTGCGCTTTCCTGGCTGGCCGGACGGCTGCCGGGGACCTCGCTGCTGCTGGCCCTGCGCCACCTGGCCCGCTCTCCGGCCCACTACGTCGGCCCCCTGTTGCTGCTGGTCCTGACTTTGAGCCTGGCCACCTTCACCGCTTCCATGGCCCTGACCCTGGACGAACACCTGACGGACCAGGTGTACTACCAGGTGGGGGCCGACCTGAACCTGGCCGAGCTGGGGGAGAGCACGGAGGAGATGGTCAGAGGAGAGATAGGAGAGGAGAGAGGAGAGAGAGGAGAGTGGCTTTTCCTGCCCGTTTCCGAGCATCTGCAGGTGGACGGCGTGCGGGCTGCGGCTCGCGTCGGCGACTACACGGCCATCGCCCGCCTGGGGGAGCGGCGAGAGACGGGGCGGCTGATCGGGGTGGACCGCGTGGACTTCGCGCAGGTGGCCTTCTTCCGCCGCGATTTCAGTGCCGGCCAATCGCTGGGGGCGCTGATGAACGAACTGGCGCTGGGGCGCAACCACCTGCTGGCCAGCCGCGCCTTCCTGGCCCGCCACGGCCTGGGGGTGGGCGATCGGCTGCTGCTCACCGCGCAGGTGCTGGACGAGCGGGCTGAAATAGAGTTCGTCGTGGCCGGGGTGCTCGACCTCTTCCCCACCGTCTATCCCGAAGATGGCCCCTTCTTCGTCGCCAACCTGGACTACGTCTACGAGCAACTGGGCGGGATATTCCCCTACGACGTATGGCTAAGGCTGCAAGAGCACGCCGACCCCGCGGCGGTGGTGGACGGCGTGCGGGAACTGGGCTTGCGGGTGGTGGCGGCGGGCGATGCGCGGGGCTTGATGGTCGCCGAGCAGAGCAGGCCGCAGCGGCAGGGGCTGTTCGGCCTGTTGACGACTGGCTTCCTGGCCGCCGCCGGGCTGACGGTGCTGGGCTTCCTGCTCTACTCCGTTGTCTCCTTCCGCCGCCGCTTCATCGAGCTGGGGATGCTGCGGGCGGTGGGGCTTTCGGTGGCGCAGATGGTCGCTTTCCTGGCCGGCGAGCAGGCGCTGATCATCCTCACCGGTGGGGCCATCGGCACCGGGTTGGGCGTGTGGGCCAGCCGGCTGTTCATTCCCTTCCTGCAGGTTGGCCCTCAGACGCCGCCCTTCATCGTGCGCATCGCCTGGAGCGACCTGTTGGTCATCTGTGGTATTTTCGGGGCCATGCTGGCCGTGGCCGTAGCGGTGCTGGCCGTGCTGCTGGTGCGCATGCGCGTGTTTGAGGCGGTCAAGCTGGGCGAAGCGGTCTGACAGAGGAGAGAACAGAGAGGAGAGAGGAGAGATAGAGATGGCGTTTCGTTACGAGAGACTGCAAGTGTGGCCAAAGGCGCTGGATTTTGCGGACCGGGCGGTTAGTGAGTCGCTTCGATGGCCGGAGACAATGCAATCCTCTTTCGGCGATCAGGTGCGGCGGGCAGCGGTGTCCATAGTCGCCAACATTACGGAAGGCAGTGGCAAGCGTACGGCCAGATCACGCCGCGCTTTCTACGATCACGCCAAAGGCTCAACCTACGAGGTAATCGGCATCATGGCCCTGGTGCGGAAACGAGGTTTCATGGATAACGCGACTTACGCCGCTTTCTATCGCGATGGTGACGAAGTAGCAGCCATGCTCTGGGGACTGATGGAAGCAGAGATGAAAAATCAGAGGAGAGAGGAGAGGAAGGAGAAGTCATGACCAGACCAGGCAACTCGCCTCTCTCCTCTCCCATCTCTCCTCTGATCGTCTGTAACAATCTGGTCAAGATCTACAAGGTCGCCGAGTTGGAGGTGGTGGCCTTGCAGGGGCTGGATCTGCGCGTGGAGCCGGGGGAGATGCTGGGCATCGTGGGCCCTTCTGGCTCCGGCAAGACCACGCTGCTGAACATCCTGGGCGGGCTGGACCGGCCTTCCGCAGGGCAGGTGACGGTCAAGGGCCAGGATCTGCTCAAGCTTTCGGACACCGCACTGAACCGCTACCGCCGCACCCGCGTCGGCTTCGTCTGGCAGCAGTCGGCCCGCAACCTGATCCCCTACCTTACGGTCCAGGAGAACGTGGAGCTGCCCATGACCGTAGCTGGCAGCCGGTGGAGCCAGAAGCAGGCTCGCACGCGGGAGCTGCTGGAGGCGGTAGGGCTCGCAGCGCGCCGTCATCACCGGCTGGCGGAGCTTTCGGGCGGCGAGCAGCAGCGGGCGGCCATCGCCGTGGCCCTGGCCAACCAGCCACCGCTGCTCCTGGCCGACGAGCCGACCGGCGAGGTGGATTCGGCCACCGCCCAGACCATCTTCGACGCCTTCCGCCGCCTGAACCGCAACTACGGCCTGACCACGGTCATCGTCAGCCACGACGCGGGGCTGGCGGCGTGGGTGGATCGGGTGGTGGCTATCCGCGATGGCAAGACAGCCACGGAGGTGGTCAGAGAAGAGAGGGGAGAAGAGAGGGGGGAGAGCGGAGAGGAAGCAGAGGAGAGTGAAAAGGCTCTCTACTCTGAATACGTGCTGCTGGACTCGGCGGGGCGGCTGCAGATCCCGGAGGAGTATCGAGAGCAATACGGCATCGGCGAGCGGGTGCGGCTGGAGCCGGCGGACGAGGGGCTGCTGATCCGGCCGGCCGGCGTCCGCCGGAAGGTGGCCGCGCCGCTGCTGGCCGGATTGGAGGAGGAACCACCTGCACCCCGGCGGAGAGGGCTGCGCGGCTGGTGGGCTCGTAGGAGAAAGAGAGTGGACCCAAACTACCAGGGGTTTGGCGAGGTGAGCAAATGAGAAAAACCCCCATCGTGCAGACGGTCGGATTGAGGCGCGTCTACCGCGCTGGAGGCCAGGAGGTACACGCCCTGCGCGGGGTGGACCTGGAAATCCCCCCCGGCATCTTCGTGGCCATCAAGGGACGCTCCGGCTCCGGCAAGACCACACTGCTCAACTGCATCGGCGGGCTGGATCGGCCCACGTCCGGCCAGGTCTTCGTCGAAGGGCAAGAGATCACCCGCCTTGCGGAAGGGGAGCGAACCCGCCTGCGGCGGCAGCGCATCGGCTTCGTGTTCCAGTCTTTTGCCCTCCTGCCTACTTTCTCCGCCTGGGAAAACGTGGACCTGCTGCTGCGCATCGCTGGCCTTGGCGCTCGAAAGCGACGTGAGCGGGTACGGGAGTGCCTGGCCCTGGTCGGGCTCGCACGATGGGCCGATCACCGTCCCTACGAGATGTCCGGCGGGCAGCAGCAACGGTTGGCCATCGCTCGCGCCCTGGCGCTCAGCCCTCCGCTCATCCTGGCCGACGAGCCGACGGGCGAATTGGACAGCGGTACCGGCCGCCAGATCATGACGCTTTTGCAACGCATCGTGGCCCAGGAGGGGACGACGGTGCTGGTGGCCAGCCATGATCCCACCGTCGAGGAGTACGCCGCAGTGGTGTATGAGTTACAAGATGGACGGATCATATCCAACGCAGAGCGTTTGGCTTCATCCTCATAGGTTGTGTGGGTTGTGTGTCTCCTTTCGGCGCACGCTCCGGGGCAGCGCGCTCTTGTCCTGTGCCTGGACGTAAACTAACCTATGCGGGGGTGGGGTGTAGGCCCCACCCCCGGAACCAAGCGCAGCGCTGAGGGCGTTGGGACGAGACTACAATGCAGCGGTGTCCAATGTCTGGTTACTCCAACCCCGCCTCGCGCAACGCGCCTACAAGGCTCTCCTTGCTCGGAGCCAGCCCCACGAATTTGACCAGATCGCCTATAACCATCGCTGGCGCGTTGCCGATGGCATATTCCTCCCACTCCTTGTCGCCGGGGCCGGTGTGGAAGACGATCTCGACCTGCTCGCCAAACTCGGCCTCGATTTCCTTCAACAGTCGTTTGACCGCCACGCCACCGGAACAAGGCGGCACTGACACGAAGGCCTCAATTCTTACCTTAGACATAGCCCGCCCTCCCTCAGCGCGTTGTTGAGCGTCGCCTCGCTGGGGCACATCCCCTCAATGCGGATGTCTCCGTTGACCACCGCCGCTGGGACGCAAAAGAGCCAAACGAGGGAAACCAGGAGATTTGTCACCATTCTTCACCCGCCGGAAGAAGTTCTGGTAGGCTTTATCGAGATCACGCAAGCTTTCTTGGGGGACTGCTTTGGAGTAATTGTAGAGCCAGGGATACTCTGTCGCTTTCAAAGCATTCAACTGCCGATGCTGTTCAATGGCATTGCTCGACCTGCCGGTATCTTCATACTCTTCCTTGCGCCGGGCGAGACCCCAGTTCCAGGCCCACCTTGCGGTCCCAGCGCACTGCATCAGCAGTGTACACTGTCTGTTGTTGGGATCGAGCTCGACCTTGTAGCCCCTAGTTATTCTCATTAGCTTTCTCTCTGTCCGCGTATCTCCGACGCCTACCGGATGTTCCGGTAAACACACTTTTCTTGGCGTCGATCTTGGCATCGTGCGGCACGCCGTGGTGGCTACGCCGGACCGGGTGGTCATCTTCGACGGCAAGGCGGACCGCTGGCGGCGGGAGCACTTCGCCGATCTGCGACGGCGCTACCAGCGCCACCGTCGTACCGACCGTGTGAGAGCCGGCCAGGGCAAAGAGGCTCGCTGGATGCGCGACACCAACCACAAGATCAGCCGTCAGATCATCGACCTGGCCTTGGAATACCCCAACCCGGTCATCGTCTTGGAGCGGCTGGATGGTATCCGCCACCGCACGCAGGGCAGCAAGCGGTTCAACCGCATGATCTCCTCTTGGGCCTTTCGCCAGTTGGTGGACATGATCCGCTACAAGGCAGAAAGGGAAGGCGTGCCTGTCGTCTTCTGTGACCCGCGTGGCACATCCAAGACCTGCCCCCAGTGCGGCCATGCCAGCCGTGCCAACCGTCGCAAACAAGGGCTTTTCCGCTGTGTGCGTTGCGGCTACCAAGCCAACGCCGACGTCGTCGCTGCACGCAACATCGCTGCCGCAGGGCCAGGTGCTCTGTGGCATGGGTGGCCTGACACCGCCCGGCCTTCTTCGGAGGGCCAGACTGGAGACGTTGGTCTCCGGCCCGATGGGGTAAAGGGATGTGCCTCGGTGCATTCAGACCCTAACCTCGCAAGTCCCGTGTCGGGAACCCCCCGGCTTTAGCCGTGGGGAGGATGTCAGATGCTCTTGGTCAAAGACGATTGGGAGAGGAACCAACACCGCTACTATTGCCTCACCTGGCAGAAGACGCTGTTTGGAGAGGGGACGCTGGTGCGCTCCTGGGGTCGGCGGGGAACGGCCATGCGGCGGGAAAAGGTCGAACTCTATGCCTCGCCGCAAGAGGCCTGGCCGCAGGCGCGACGCCTGATCCGCCGGCGGCTGCAGCACGGCTATCGGCTGATCGAGCCCCGCCGCTTTTGCGCGGAAGGCGATCCTGCGCTATGATAGCTATGCCTCCTGTTGTCTGACGGAGGGGGAACCCCCTCTGCGGAGGTTGTCTGGAGCGCCCGGTTTGTCACCGGGCGCTCGTCTTTGGTCCAGACCCCTCGAACTCCCCACCTGACCATCCCACAACGAAACAGCCCCGGGAGATCCCGGGGCCTGTGATACAGATTGCAGGGAGATGAGGCTGGATAGCCACGTGGCTCACTCCATACAAGGGGGCCTCATCGAAGAACGGCGACGATCTGCTGAATGGCATCCGCCAGGCCGCCGATGATGCGGAGCTGACGGAGCAGCCAGGGCTTGGCGATGAAGAGAAAGGCCAAGACCTGAATGGCCAGCAGAACGGCCTGGGCGATCATGTCGCTCACGAGAAAACCTCCTGTTTCTGTCCCTGCTGGCATTCATTTGGGAACTTTATTTAGGAACGATGCTTGAACTTGTGTTCCAGAGCAGCAGCCTCCCCCACGAAGCAGAAATCCTATCGACAACTTCTGCCCCCTGGGGGCAGGCTCCTCCTGGAGCCTGACACCAGTCGATGGTTGCTCCTGCCAAACCAACGGCAAGGGCTACCACCAGCCCGATGACAACGCGGAGGAGGAGACCATGCGCGTTCAAACCTCGGTTCATAACTTGCCTCCCTATGGTGTTGTTAAGGTTCGGAGACTGCCGAGATTGGCAGGCAAGCCGATTCGGAAAACGAGATCTGCTTCCTTTTTTTTCAGAAGCAGAGTCGTCACATTTTGCCACCAAGATCCAAGCGTTTGAATGGAACTCGGTGGGGAACCTGAGCAGAGGACATGGGGAGCAGGGGAGCAAAGGAGAACTCTCCTCCGCACCCTGGCACCTCTGCTCCTCTGCTCAAGATCCACACCGAGCTCCCCGCCCTGTGAAATAAGCAAGGCGACGGTACAAGTCACATCGCCATCGTTATTTCACAGGGCCCGCTTGCACCCGGTTGTTTCGTCACGGGGATGCGTCACGTGTGGCCACAGACCACCATCTGGAAGACAGTGATCTGGTCGTCTTCGGTTCTCGCCCGGCGACATATGACCATATAGCTTGGGCGGCTTGACGGTGCGAATGACGCCGGATCCGAACGACCTGCCTGCGTATAGTAACAGCCCCGCCTCGCCTCCCTACGCCCACGTGGGCCAACTCAGGAGAGCGGCGATGCTGGAACTACCTTGCCTAGCCGATGGCAGATGGCAGATAGCCAATGGCCATAAGCTATCAGCTATTGAGCGCAGCGAGCCATCAGCTATCAGCCACTACCGCCATCCCACCTGGGCGGTTCCCTGGCGCTCGATGACCACCTGGGGAACCCATCGTGGGAAGAGGAGCGAGACGTCGGCCCGACATCGAGAGCCCACGATCTGCAGGTCTGCGTTGATCCAGATGCCGGTGACCGAGACCCCAATGCCATACTGCCCCAGGTAGGCCGCATTCTCGCTGGCATACTGCTGGGCCAGACCATAGGCTGAGGGAAGGAAGGCGAACTCCTCCCCCTCCTGCCACAGGGCGACGTCCACCTCCCGCACGCCGGCCAGCGCCGCAGCGTCGGCCGCTTTCTGTACCTCACTCACGGCGCGGGCATAGCGCCCCAGTTCGGTTGAGAAGGCGAACAAGGGGCCTAAGACCAGGGCAACGAAGACGGCCCAGAAGGTGAAGGAATAGGCGACGCGGTCCCGCCAGAAGGCTCGTCTGAAGTGTCGCCGAAGGGGCCGGGCAGCGCGACGATAGCCCCTCCGACGAATCACTACTGTAGACCGGGTACTCATTGCAACCAGCCTTCCTGCCGCATGGTGGCCTCGCCGATCACCTGGAACGGTCCACTGGGCAGGCCCGGGAAGAGCCCGGCCAGGCCACCGATGAAGTTGGGCACCTCGTAGCTGACGCGCAGCTTGATGTTGGAGCCCAGCACCCCACCAGGGGCCAGGACCGAGACCCGCGGACTGCCCATGGAGAAGGCAGAGCTGGCAAAGCCGGCAGCCTGGCTAGCAGCGATGCCAGCCTGGTTAGCCTGGGCCACCGCGCCCCAGCGGACGCCATGCCGTGCGGCCTCACTGGCCATCTGCGAGGCGTAGACCACCATGCCGAACTGCACGATGGCCAGCATGACCAGCACCACGATGGGGATGGTCACCGCCGCTTCGACAAACTCAGCCCCCCTTCTGGAGCGGAGAAAGCGAAAGCGTCGCATGATCAGAGCGAACCGGCAACTTCGGTGATGATCTGGCTGATGTTGCCGCCCAGGAGCGAGTAGGCCCCGATGGCAACGACGATCACCAGAGCCAGAACCAGGGCCACCTCGCTGAACTCGGCGGCGCGTACATCTTTGAGAAATCGCATGTGTTGACCTCCTGTTGTGTGATGATATAGATTGTTGGACTAGCGGTGCGCTGCCCGCACCTGAAAGCGGCTGTCGCCGCGGATGCCAAAAAAAAGGACGACCGTCATGGGCGCGCGAACACGCGCCAAAGGGTCGTCACAGGTAGCTTGCCACGAAGTACGGCGGCAAGGGCGTCACAGAAAGCTATTCGATTGTTGTTGCTGGCATAGTATAGCATAGCTTCACTTCCTTGTCAAATCAGGAAGGGCAGAAGTCTCCAGCGCACGCGGCGGCGGTAGGCGGTGTAAGCGTCAGGATACTGCTCGCTCAGCAGCCGCTCCTCACGGCGGATGCGCAGCAGTTGGCCCGCCAGGATCAGCAACCAGATCAGACCGTTCCCCAAGCTGGGGTTGCCCACGACGTAGCCCAGGGCAACGAGCAGTTCCCCCGTGTACAGCGGATGGCGCACGATCTGATACATCCCGCCAGTACGCAAGCCCCGATCCGCAGGGGCCATGCCCAGCGCCGGCCCCAGGGAGAGCAGCGAGGCTATCAGCCAGGGAAGGGCGATCAGTTCCAAGGCCAGTCCCAGGCTCTTTGGGCCCAGCGCCGCAGGGCGGAAGAACCACGAAGCTGCCGTCACCGCCAGGGCCAGCAAGAAAGCCCCTGCACCGGCCGTGCGTTTCGCTTCCCGGCGCAGGACGAAGAGCAAGGCCAGCAGGCCGTTCTGCAGCGCCAGCCCCCAAGCCAGGAGCCTGCCCGCAAGCAAGGGCTCCCCTCTCGCCTGATCTAAAAAGACCAGGGCCAAGAACAGCCACAACGCCGCGGCCAAACTGGAGATTGGAAGTTGGAAGTTGGAAAATGGATATCTACTTTCCGTCCCGCTTCCCTCTGTCTTCCATTCTCCATCCTCCATCCTCCATCCTCCATCCCCCAATTTTAGAACCCCTGCATGACACTGACGGCCACTGGGGCCAGGATGGTGATCATGTAGGGAATGAAGTAGAAGATCATGGTGGGGAAGACCAGAGTGGCCCCCAGTTTCTCCGCCCGCTCGGACATCTCCCCCTCGTAGGCCTGAGCGACGTTGGTGGCCAGGTCGCCCAACAGGTTCCCCGCCTCCGCACCGCTGCGCTGCACCAGATCCAGCTGCACGGCCAGGTTGATCAAGGCCGGCAGCCGGCTTTCCTCCGCCCGTTGGCGCAAGAAGCCCTTCTCTCGCTCGCTGGCGGAGAAGAACTGCTGCCCAGCGGCCAGGGCCAGCGTCTGCCGCATCCATTGGCTGACCAATCCCTGGCCCTGGGCCAGGCGGCGCAGCGCCTCACCCACGGAGGTTCCCACGGCGGCCAACATGGCCAGGTTCTGCGCCGCATCGGGGAGCTCCTGCAGAAAGCGCCTCCGCACCTTCTCCGCCTGGCCATGCAGCCGCATACCAGGATAGAGCAGCCCGATGGCCCCAACGAGAGCGCCGACGTAAGGCTGGCGCATGACGAAGAGGCCATAGGCCAGTCCCAGGATGCACAGCACCAGCCGCAGGGCCCAGAAGTCGCCGCTCTCCCAGCCCAGCCAGGAGCCGGCGAGATGGGCCCAGTAGAGGTCGGCCTTGGCCCCCAGGAGCCAGGCCGCGGGAGCGAAGCGCTGCACCAGACCGGCGACGGGCAGCAGGATAGCCCGGTAGAAGGGCAGGTCCTCTTGCTCCTCGGCTTCAGATAGCAGGACGTTGGCCCGCCGGGCCCAGTAGCCCTTGCTCAACGGGGCGAAATTGTAGAAGAGCCAGCCACCGTAGCCGGCGGCTAGCAGAGCGATAAGTGTAGGCATGAGAGCCTCCTTTCAGTTAGCATCGGTTTCTTCTTCTTCCTCGGCGGGGATCTCCACAGCCACCAGCGGGATGTCTTGCAGCACCTCTGTTCCCAGCAGGAACTGCAGGCGATAGGTCCCCGGCTCTGGCAGCAGCACGCCGCGAAAGCGGTGTACCGAGACGTGGCGCACCACGGCCCCGCCCAAGGAGAAGTTATCCGTGGATTCGGCCAGTGACACGTTCCCGTCAGGATTGACGATCACCACCCGCGTGGTGCAGAAGCGCATGTCCGGCGCTTCGTGCATCCAGATGCCCACAGCCACCAAGTAGGGCAGCACGGTGGGGAAACGCTCGGCAGAGACGTCCAGCAGTATGTTGTAGATGCTTAGCCGCCCCCCAGGGTTGGTGAGCACGTCGGCGCACAGTAAAGCAGATACGAGTTGTGGTGTTGGCATAATTACCTCGGGTTCGGGTAGGGAAGTAGACAAGTACATAAGGAAACAAGTAGACAAGGACTTATTCCTTGCTACTCCTTGTCTACTTGTGTACTTGTTTCCTTGTCTACTTCACCCCACGTCCTCGACCATGCTCTTGATGACAGTGTACCCGTAGAGCATGGCCATGACCGTGCCCACCACCACCACCTGGCCGGCGAAGGATCTGTAGAACTGGCGGAAGATGGGATCCTGCAACAGCACGACGCTCACCGCCAAGAGCAACAAGGGGATGGCCTTGGCTGCCGTGGTAGCCTCCGCCGACTTGGAACGCGCCCGGTTGCGCCCGGCGATGATGGCCCGCGACCGCTGCGCCGACTGGATGAGCACACTGGCATACGCGCCACCGGCCTGGGCGTAGGTGCGCAGGGAAAAGGCCAGCGAGGCTAAGGCCGTCGAAGGGGCGCGAAGCTCCAGATCCTGCAGGGCTTGCTCCGCCCCGGAGGTGCGTGCCTGAGCCACCGTGGTCTTCAATTCCTGGGCCAGGAGCGAGCCGGGATTGGCCGCCAGCAGCGAGTTGGCTACCTGGGCCAGCAGCTCGATCACGTCGGGCTGCAGGTTGATGAGCGAGGCCACGCGGGTCAGTGTGGCCGGCATCTCCTCGTCGATTTGGCGTCCCCGCCCCTGGGCCCGCCCGGCGATGTAGGAGCGAGGAAACCAGGAGGCCAGCCCCGCACCCACCAGGGCGATGATGGGCGGCGTGTTGAAGGCGGTCATCAGGACGTAGCCCACAGCAGCCAGCCCCAGGCGGATCATCGTGAACTTGGCCGGCGCCCCCTCTCCCAGGTTGAACCCGGAGGCCCGCAAGTCCCGCTCCAGAGGGGTGCGGGCCATGTCCTCCAGCGCGGCATCCCCGCTGAGGATCTCCGCCGCCCGCTTGCGAGCGCGACTGGCGAAGAACGTACTTCTCCCTGCGAATTCCCAGACCAGCCAGCCCACCCAGATGGCAGCGAGCAAGGCGATGGTCGCTGGTGGGAAGGTGGGTATGTAGCTAAAGATCTTGTCCATGAGTATTCTCCTTTCTTGCAGGTACACAAGTACACAAGTAGACAGGGAAACAAGGGGGAGCAAGGAACAAGGCCCCTTGTCTACTTGTTTCCTTGTTTACTTGTCTACTCTGTTCCACACAGGCCTCTCAGCCGTCGACGCCTTGGCATCGAAGCGGAAAACGTCGTTGAGGAAGACCTCCCCGTGCTTCAAGGCCGGCTCCACGTGGGTCACTTGTATCACCCGCCGGATGTGGTGGCCGTCGAAGCCGATCTGCACGAAGTAGCGAATGGCCTGAGTGATGAGTGTCTTGGTGGCCTGGAAGCGCACGTCCATGTCCAGGAGCGCCAGCAGGCACAGCGTATCGATGGCCGCCCTGGGGGTCTCAGCGTGGATGGTGGAGAGCCCTGGATGATCGGACATCTGGGCTCGCAGCAGCCACACCGCAGCCTGCCCCGTGCGCACCTCCCCCACCACCAACCACTCCGGGCTCTGGCGCATGGCCGTGGTCACCAGCGCTCCCAGGGGCACGCCGTACTTGCCCTCCACACTGGCCGGCCGGGCCTCCATGGAGACCACATGCGGATGGTCGACGAAGATCTCCGCCGGGTCCTCGATGAGCACGATGCGTGCCTTAGGGTTGATGTAGTTGCAGAGACAACTCAGGAAAGTCGTCTTGCCCGTGCTCGTGCCACCGGAGATCACGACCCGCCCGGTGTCGCGGCCGATGAGCTCAGCCAGGAACTCCATGATCTCCGGGCTGGCCATCCTCCAGGCCAGGATCTGCTCCGGCTTCACCGGCCTGTCTTCGTAGAGCCGGATGTTGACGATGGGAAAGGGCCCGTTGGCGATGGGCAACCCGACAATGTTCACCCGCGCCCCGGCCGGCAACCGAACCCCCCGGGGCAGCTTGGCCTCCACGACGGGGTTGGCTTCGCTCAAGGCCCTGGCCTGCGGGCCCAGCAGTTTGTCGATCACCAGCCGCACGTCGGCGGGGGTGAGCTGGGTATCCACGCGCTGGGCCCGCCGCACACCGCGGGGCATGACCCACAGAGAGCCATCCTGGTTGAGCAGGATCTCCGAGACGTCGGTGCGCGCCGGCGGCAGCAGATCCTCCAGGAAGCCCAGCCCCATCGTCTGGTGGATGATGCGACTGATGAGGGCCTGCTCCTGAGCTGAGCTGAAGGCCGTGATCAGGTTGTGACGGCGCAGTTGCCCGCGGGTGAGCACGGCGATGCGCTCGCCGATTTGCCGCCGGATGGCGTCTGAGGGGGCCAGGATCTCATCGGGGGAGAACTCCGTGTTGACCCGCTGCAGCACGCCAGCGATGACTTCCGACAGGGCAGCCTCGTCTATATCCGGTATCTCCGCTGCCTGGCCCATGTAGCGTGAAACGCCTGGTGTTGTTGTAGTCATAAGCACCTCCCCTCGCCTATCGCTCATTGCCTATCGCCTATCGCATTGCACGATGTGTGATACGCGATCAGCGATATGCGAATAGCGATGCGCGATCAGCGAATCCTTATCCTCGGCAGCCAACTCCGCTTCGTGGCCCTCGCCGCTCCGCCTGATCCCAGCACCTGGCCGTAGAAGTGATCCACCAGCGTGTTGACGCCACGGGTGAACCCCTCCAGCCTCCGGTAGGGCAGCGAGCCCCGGTTCTGCAAGGGCCTCACCTGCGTATCGTGCGGGATGGTGGCGATCACCGGCGGCGCCCAGCCGTTCAGATGGTCGGCCAGGATCTCCTGTATGGCCGTGGCGGGCATGTTGTCCTCTCGCCGTTGGTCGTTGAGCACCAGGTAGATGGCGCTTTTCGGGATGAGGTAGCGGGGATCGAACCGCTCGGTGATCGTTTGTAGTTGCCGCACCAGCTTGATGGCGTCGGAGATGTTGGGTGTGGCCACCACCAGCACGGTGTTGGCTCGCGTCAGTGGCTGCAGGCCCCACTCGCTGTAGGTCGGCGGCAGGTCCAGAACCATGGCCGCGTAGGGAGGGTGGTGGGTGCGAGCGGTGTCGATGACGCGCCCGATGGCTCCCTCGTCGGTGTCCGGATCCCGCTGCGCCACCTCGGCCGCCAGCACGGCGTCGTTGGGCGAGAGCACCACGTCCAGGCCGTGGTACTCCTGAATGCTGGCCGCGAAGGCGTCCCGTGTGGGACGCTGGTAGAAGTAGGAACTGTTGGGCGCCTGCGCCAGCCCCAGGTAGACGCCGATGTCGTCGGGCACGTCGAAGCCCATCAGGCAGGTGCGGATGCCCGCCAGTTGCAAGGCGTAGGCGTAGTTGCAGGCTATGGTGGTCTTGCCCGTGCCGCCCTTGATGGACATGAGGGCGAAGATGTTGGTGCCGCCCACGCTGGCGCCGCCTCCATCCATCCCCGCCCGGTGGCGAGGGACGGCAGCCTGCATCACCCCTCGCGGCTCCAGGGCCGAGCGGGAGGCCCGCTCGGAGACGCCGATGTCGTGGCAGCGCTTCAGCAGCTCTCCCACGCCAGGGGGCTTCAGCAGCACCTCCCGCACTTGGGCCAGCTCTAAGATCTGTCCCTGCATACCCTGGAGACCAGGGGGCAGGAGCACCACGGCGACCGTCCTGCCCAGTTGGTGGGTCAGGAAGTCGATGATGCCTGCCTCCCCCCGCCCCAGCAGCAGCTCGGCATCGACGATGGCCACTTCCGCAGAGGTGGACTCGATGCCATCCTCGAGCCCGCTGAGGGTGGTGGCCAC
>DFBV01000018.1:3069-15459 GCA_002366755.1 Anaerolineales bacterium UBA3071 | reverse complement strand
GTGGAGAGAAAGATGTGCAGTGGGCCGGTCGTCATGGCAGCGCCTCCTCTAAGGTGACGGTAGATGTCATGGCGGACTGCTGGCCTATGGTGTCGAAGACGTCCAGCAGGTTGGTGCCATCGGGCGGGATGGAGTAGTCCGCCTGCAAGGGGTCGAGCACCAGGTGGATGCGGCCGTAGCCGTTGAGCAGGGCCAGCAGCTCCACAGGGCTCATCTCCAGCCCCTCGGGGGCGATGGGCTGAGGCCGAAGCGGCACATCCAGCAGGATGACCCCCTCCTCCTGGGCGCGGGACGAGGTGAAGGCTGGCACCATCTCCTGCTCCTGCCCCGGCAGTACCTCTTGGTAACGGAAGGACTGGGGCACCAACAGCACCCGCAGATTGGGCACCAGCACCATGGCCGAGGGCGATGGCTGCTGCTCCTCTTCTTCTCCAACGCCCGCCACTTTGACCGTGGTGGGGGCGTAGCTCTGGCGGAGTTGCAAGGCGCTGGGGTCGATGAGACCCAGCACGGTGACCCAGTCGCCGATCTGCAGCATTCCCGCCAAGCCGCCGGCGCGGTCTACCCGCACGGCCACGGCACGGTGGTCGGGGGCCAGCGATGCGGCGATGGCCGAGAGGGCCTCGCCGCCGATCATGTCAGCGGTGATCTGGTCGCCGGGCAGCCGGCCGATGGTCACCGTCTGGCCCATGACACTGGCCAGGTCGGTG
The DNA here is from genome assembly GCA_002366755.1 of Anaerolineales bacterium UBA3071. Lineage (GTDB taxonomy): Bacteria > Chloroflexota > Anaerolineae > UBA3071 > UBA3071 > UBA3071. Next base: position 14,749 of record DFBV01000018.1, on the reverse strand, counting down.
AAGGCCCCAGGCAGGATAGCCGCCTTGGGGAGCGGTTTGAGTACGACGGCGCTACCGTCCAGCCGGCTGCCGGGCTGCAGCGGCCGGTTGACCACGAGAACCTCCCGGGTGGACCTGGCCGTGTTCAGGAAGGAGACGACCAGGAGAAAGATGACGATGGGTATCCCGATCATCAGCGCGGTACGCGAAAGTCTTGACTTGAACATGTTTTACCTCCAAATTTGGTCTATTGGTCAATTGGTCATCTGGTCCGTTGGTTAATTAGTCTAGTGGCCGTTTCGACGATTCGACCATTTCGACTACCCGACCAAGTGACCATCTGACTAAGAGGGGAACCGATCTCCTCTGGCCCTGTGAAATAATGATGGCGAGATCGCTCACACCATCGTCCTGTTTATTTCACAGGGCTGGCCCGGAGGCTGGCCTGCCTGTGCGTCTGCCTGTGCGTACACGCAGACAGGTGGAGACCGCGGTGTGGGATGGGGCGCGATAGTCAAGCGCCCCCGCTCAGGGGAATTTAAGTGGCATGGTTGCCATTGGAAACCTCCTCGTGGATCAAATCTCCATGCCTCCTGGCCAACGCCAAGGGGTGGCAGTCTATTGGCTTATAGCTGATGGCTCGCTGCGCTTGATGGCTGATAGCTGATAGCGTATGGCGTTGCCATCTGCCATCGGCCATCGGCTATCTGCCATCGGCTATCTGCCACCGGCTAACGAACCCAAACCGGCTCGTAGTCGCTGAAATCGTTCTGGGACAGGTTGCTCTGGTTTCCTCCGTCGGCGTCCATGATCCAGATCTGTTTGGGTCCCGTCCTGCTCGACCAAAAGGCGATGCGCGTGCCGTCCGGTGACCAGGTGGGGAACTTGTCCCAGGCATGAGTCTTGTCATACGTTAGCCTTCGAAGCCCACTTCCGTCCGAGCGAATGGTGTAGACCTCGTCACCCGCCCCGCTCTCGGTGGAGACGAAGGCAATGCGGTCGTCCACCGGCGACCAGGCGGGGTCGTAGGCGATGCCGCTGCCCGTCTTGCTCACATCCCAGGAGCTGTTGTCCTGCGGGAACTCCACGCGAACCTGAGCATCCTGGCCAACAAAGACCCGATAGTTATGATCGGGCGACCACTTCTGCGCTTCCAGTGCCCGGTCATAGGCTGCCGGATCGGGGCAGGGCCGCTGGTTCGAGCCGTCAGGGTCCATCATCCAGACGGCTGGCCCGGAGAACCAACTGCCGCCCTCCCGGTCGGTGAGGAAGAGGATCTTGCCCGCGATCTTCACCGGCGTCGCCGTAGGCGGAGCCTTGGGCGTGTTGGTCGCCGTGGGCGTCACTGTCGGTGTAGGACAAATGCCGTCGGGACAAGGTGTCGCCGTTGGTGTCACTGTGGCCGTCCCCGTGGGCCTCGGCGTGCCGTACCAGGCGTCCGTAGGCGTGGGGATTGGTGTCTCCGTGGCGCTGGGAGCCACGGTGGGCACCTCGGCAGCTGGGATCACCGCCGGACTGCAAGATAGTACGAACAAGAGCAGTACCAAAGCCAGTGCCAGGCTCGACTTCATGCTATGGTTCCTCCGCCAGAACTGCGGCAGAAGTCGGTTCCTCGCATCTTATGGCCTCTGCCACCAAGTAAAAGCCTGCTTCGTTGTTACCTACTAACCGCTCACCGCTGCTCTTGTAGGTCCCGCCTCTCTCTCTAAACCACTGGTGCATCTCTTCTGTCTGGAAGCTCCACACTTCTGAATATGGCCCCCAGCCGTACCCATTACGAGCCCAGACGAACCAGTCATAGAGTTGGCCCGCGTAGAGGTCTTGGGGCGACGTGAATTGGGTTTGTTCCGTCCGGTAAGCCCTGTAGCTGGATGCTTGACCCAAAGCCACGGCGTAGCGGTCGGCGCCAGCAACCTCCGACCAGCGCAGCGTAGGCCGCAGCGAGCTCACCGTGCTCCCATTGACCGGCTCAATGAGCGTAGGCGCATCGGGAAGCGTTCCCTCGCTAGCCGTGGTGAAGCTCCAGACCGCAGACCACGGGCCCCAAGCCGAGCCATCGTAGCTGGAGCACACACGCCAATAGTAGGTCGTGCCCGGCTGCAGGTTGTAGAGCAATACCACCGTGCTGATGCCCCGAAAGGGAGAGGTGACGAAGTCAACATCTGGTTGAGAGAAGGTAGGGTCAGCGGCCACTTGCAGTTGCGTTCTGGCCGGTTGATCGAGATGCTGGTTATCCACCACAAAGTCGGGACTGATGGTGGAGAGCGTCTCTCCCTCGCTTGGCGACAAACGCTGTGGTGGCTGTGGCCCCGCCGGTATCGGTGTTGGCGTAGCCGTTGGCGTGGGTATGGCTGTGGGCATTGCCGTTGGCGTTGGTGTGAATGTGGCCGTTGGCGTAGCCGTTGGCGGTGGCCCTTCGCCGTTGGTCATGACCAAGGGCAGAAAGGCTGTGTGGTCAACTGTGAATGTGACGAGTTCCTCATGGCAGGGGTCATCCGCTGCCACACGTATACCGTGCGCGGCGGCAATGCAGTCATTGCTGTATGTCCTGCCGTCGCAGCCGCAGACGGGGGCGTAGACCGCATAACAATATTCGGGTCGGAGCGTGCATGTGCCGGGAGCATCGCAGCCAGGGCCAGCGCAATAGTCCCCGGGTGGGCAGTCATCGTTGGTGGAGCAACCGTCTGTATGCGACTGCTCGACCAAGACCACATCGCTGGCATCAATGCCCGATTGAGCACCAGTACTGGCTGCCGGCAGCAGGAACGTCGCCGTGTCGTCTCCCCAGGCTGAGGAGGCGACGGAGAGCAAAAGTGCTGTGATGATCACCACTCGCATGGCTTGTGTGTGCATGATGCCTCGTTACTCACGTCCCGTTCTAGTCGCCTAAATACCCTTATGCGGCGTGTTTGATCCCAAAACGCCGCATAATAGGGTCAAAATGACCCGTTATGGGCTGAAATCTTGGTCGCATAACCCCTGCCTGCCCCTCTCCAACCGCTGCTCCAGTTCCTCAATGCGCTCCAGCAGCCTCCCAGCCACGCGGCCGAGGAACTCGACGTCGTGGCCACCGCAGTGCAAGCAGGTCCGGGATGGCTGCGTGCCCGCCCAGTAACGATAATACTTGATCTGCACAGAACGGTCGCAGGTGAAGCAGTACCCCTCGGTAACCGCCTGCCATGCCGAGGGATCCCAGCTGATGGAACTGCTAGAAGCGTGCCGTGCGGAATGCGCCCCTCGTAGAGTCTGCATTCGGAGCGGGGGCCTACTCCAAACGGCGCCCGGGCTCCAGTCTCCCTTCACTGTGGTCCCCCTTCCTGTTCTAAGCCCACCAGCGTGATAGTCCATCGGGCCAAGGAAACCCCTTCCGCATACCCTTCAGCGCTCTGTGGTCCAGAGCGTCGCAGAGGGCTGAAACTAAGACGAGCTTGAGCACATCCTCTGCATTGGCGTCGGCCCAGGCGTCCCATTCCGCAGCAGCGGCGAAGCGCAGCAGCGTCTCCCACTGGATATCTCGCCGGGTCTGCGGGTTGCCCAGCACGGCCAGCGACACCTGGGGGAAGCGGCCCAGCCGCTGGCAAAGGAAGGACATCTCTCGCAGGAGCGAGCCCAGCTCCGGCTGGTGCTCCTCGATCCAGACAGCGCAGACTGCCGCTTCCTCGTCGCTGAGAGGCCGGCGCACTGGGGCCGACCCATATTTTTGGTGCATGAAGAGTTGTTGTATGGCGTCTTGCAGTTGCATGATGTTTCTCCAGTTGTTAGGGCATATAGGGTAGGGTTGGAGGCAATGTTGCGCCCTAACAAACTCCCCGCAATCTCAGCGTCCCCCCGGCGATGGCCACCACTGCGTACAGCGGTATCGCCGGCGCACCATGGGCTGCCAGTTCGGCTTCCGCGGGCAGCCCGCCTCGCAGCGTAGCCAAGATGCGTGTCCCCAGGCTGCGCAAGCTGCGGCGATTGCGCCACAGCAGGACGGGCAAGGCGATGATCACGTACCCCACGCAGAAGAAAAGACCGAACTCCATACTGGGCCACAGCGCAAAGAGCGCCATCAGCACCTTGGCGTCCGCGCCGCCCAGGATGTGCACTCGCCATAGCAGGTAGAAGATGGGCAGTGGCACGAGCGCAAGCCACTGGCGCTGCACAAGCTGCCAGGTCAGGATGATGGCCAGCACTGGCAGCGTCAGCCAGTTGGAGACCTCTTTGGTTTTCAGGTCGTAGACCGACATGACCACAAGCCAGATAGACAGGGCTGCAAGCAACCAGGGGTTCATCGTTCTTTTCCCAATCGTTCCAACTGCGCTGCCAGAGCATAAAGCTCCGGCCACGGTTCGTATCCCGTCCCACCGCAGCGGGCGCAGGTCGAGGCGTTGGCCATCGCAGAGCTCGTGTGCTCCGGGGGACACACATGCCCATAGCCGCCGCAGTGGGAGCAGGTCTTCCTGGCCCGCCGGTGCAACTCTCTGGCCACATCGGCTAGAGAGGCTTCGCCTAGCTGGATCCCCACGGCCCCATCTCCTCCAAAGTGGTTCTGAGATCTTTCAAGACCCGGTCCCACCTCTCGCGTTTCTCCAGCGCCTCCAAAAGCATGGCCCGCAACACGCGAACCCGATAGCCTTTGGGCACTTCGTCCAAGAAGGCTATAAGCTCTGCCTGCTCTGGCTCTTGGTCATTGAGGGTGAGTGCATAGGAACGTTTCATGCCCCTACCTCTCTTGCCCTGCGCACCCACCAGCGGTTCGTCCGCAGCCGCCACCAGGGTTGCCCCTCTCGCTGTGGCTCCCAGATCACCAGCCCCCACTGTTCGGAGCGGGGAAGCAGGGACGGTTCGCCCGGTCGCTTGCTGCTCAGCGCCGTGTCGTAGGCGGCGGCCAGTTCCTCGGTAACGAAGGGGGGTGCCATCAAGGCGTCCACCATGAACCAGTGGCCACGAGGATAGAGCGACCGCGCCTTGTCCGGCTGCGGCGTGAAGGTGAAGAAGCGTCGCTGCTGGTGGGCGAAGGTCATGCTCAGCGGGACCTCCGCGCTCACGTCGAAGAGCTGATCGATACCCGCTGGCTCGCCCAAGACATCGAAGACGATCTGATTGGCGGTGGCCACGAGGCCCTCGGCGGGAACGGCGATGGTGCGTCCCAGCGAGGCTCGCTGCAGGGCCAGCTGCTGCAAGGCCAGAGCATATTGAGACTGCCCCTGGCGGAATAGGCTCGCCCGCACCCGCTCGCCGGCGAGCAGCACGGCCAGGGCCAGCAGGCCCATGATCAGAAAGAACTCGTAGATTGGAAACGGTGTCATTTCGTCCTCTGCTTCTGCTAAGATCAACGGCAAGGTCAGAGGCGTTACCGTTGGCGTATCCGTCGACGTTGGCGTGGCTGTAGGTGTGCTCGTTGCCGTCGCCGTCGCTGTGTCCGTTGGCATTGGGGTGTCCGTCGCCATGGGCGGGATGACCACAGGCACCTCCTTGGGCGGCCGTGGTGTCCTGGTCGGTGTGGCCGTTGGTGTATCCGTTGGCGTTGCTGTCGGCGTCGGAGGCGGCGCGATCCCCACGCGCAGCGCCACCAGCCCTCCTGACGTGATCTCTGTCTCCAGGGCCGGCGTGGTGGTGGCGAAGTGGCCCTCTGGGATGTGAACGGAAAGGGAAATGCGCCCTGGTGGGTACGCACCACTCCAAGAACCAGTTTCGTCGAGATGGAATGGTTCTCCCAATACGACTACACTCAACCCACCCCAGCCCGTCTCTCCCTCGTCTTGCAGGCCATTGCCGTTGCTATCCCGCCAAGCGAAGATCACCACCTCACCCCAGGCCGGCGTCGGTGTCGCCGTTGGAGGATCGGGCTCCGGTTCTTCTGGCTCACCCCAGTCCGGTGTGGGGACAGGGGTGTAGGGACAAGCCGTAGGCGGTGGCTGCGTCGGCACAGGCGTAGCCGTGACCACGACGAAGGTGGGCGCAGCCACCGCCGCTTGGCCACCAGGAGCCACGAGCAGCAGCAGGCCTGTCTGCCAGAGCACATGCAGGCCGGCCTGTCTGCGTGCGTCTGCCTGTGCGTGTACGCACGCAGACAGGTGTACGCACGCAGACAGGTACACGCACAGGCAGGCGACGACTACCAGGGAACAGACGACAGCGGAACGCATTGAGCGCTCTCCTACGGTGAGGTAAAGGTGATCACCACGATGGGCTCTCTTTCCAACAAGGTCGGATCGGGGTTCAGGGTCAGCGTCAACTCCTCCCCCTCCTGCGGCGCGGGATAGAAGATCAGACCTGCTTCCCATGCCTGGCCGGGGGTCACGATGCCTATGTGCTGGGGCCACTCCTCCAGGCTCCACTCGTCGAGCACGTAGCGACGATCCCCCTGCAGCTCGGGGCTCGACTGCCAGGCCAGGGTGGCTGTATCCCGTATGTCCCCCTCGTCCATGCTGGCTCTAAGCCAGATGACCGCGTGTGTCGGCTCGACCTGGACGCTTCTGATGGCCACCGTGAGCTTATCCACCTGCACCTCAGCCACGTCCTCGGCGGCAGCGACTAGCTCCCGCTGTGGCCAATCCGGATTGGGCAACTCCCAGGGGTCGCTCCAGAAAGAAGCGTGCGAACTGGGCAGGCCGATGCCCAGCGCAGCGTGGAGCAGGTTCAGCCCCAGCCGGAGGCGGTAGGCATCGAAGGCCGGCAGGCCAAAGGCCCACTCCCCCTCCACCTGCTCGCCAGGCTCCACAGCCAAAGTCTCCCCCGTGGGCCAGTTCCCATACTCGTATATCCGCCCCGTGTTGTCCTGCAACAGCGGGGGCTCGCCTTCCTTGCTCTTCAGTTCCAAGGCTTTATCGCTGCGGTTCGTAGCCTCCCAGGCGATGATCAGGCCCTTTTCCTCGATGCGCATCTCCCGCACGGTAAAGGTGAGGCCGGTGGGGTGCTCGGCGATCACATCTACGGGGTAGACATCTTGGGGCCAGACGGCTTGCCGTTGGCGGCTGGTGACGCCGGTGCTGGCCTCTCGTTGCCCCGCTTCTTTCTGCGGCGTTGCCTTGGCCACCTCGAACGGCGTTGCGGGCGCAGCCTTCGCTTCCTGCTCGACCGTGGCGACGGGCATATCCGCTTCTTTCTGCGGCGTTGCCGTCGCGGGCGCTGCCTTCGCTTCCCGTTCGACTGTGGCGACGGGCATATCCGCTTCTTCCTGTTCGGGCATGGCCGTGGGGCTCTCTTCCTGTTCGGGTACGGCGGCGGCCCGCTCTGCCTTCTGCTCAACCCTCGGCAGCGCACAGGCGGAGAGTAGCAAGACAACGATGATCAAAATGCTAGTGTGCAAACGAAAACGAAACAAGGTTACTCCTCCAGTTTTGTCGTTGATCTCGGCTCGGGGAAGGGGTCCAGCCTTCCCCAAGCGCAGAGCGTTCTTTATTGGTCTTCTATTCTCCCCGTTGATCTGGACAGCTATCCCCCTTTCAAGGAGAAGAAAGAAAAGATGAAGCACAACAAGATTGGCTTGTTGTGGTCACCAGCGTTGGGAACTGGACAGGGGCGTTGAACTGCCCCTGCCCAGGAACGAGTCTAGCGATGCTTGCGCAGGCGCCGCACGAACTCGGCCAAAGCAGCCAGGCCGGAGCCCATGAGCATCAGCGTGGATGGCTCGGGGATCTCCCCCGGAGGCGGCTTCTGCCCGAAACCGGGAGAGGGGCAGCCAACCTGGGCGTCGCCCTCGGTCGGCGTGGTCCACTCGTAGTCACCACTCACCGAGATAGTGACGATGACGTAAGGCGGCAGGCCACACAGTTCGTAGCGGCCGTTCTCGTCGGTGAAGACGATGTATTCTGTACCGTCGCCTTCGACGATGGTCACCGGCACGTTCACGAGTGGTGGTTCGTCGACCCCACGCCAGCCATTGCCATCGAGGTCATCCCATAGGAAGCCGACAACACAGTCATCGCGCACGACGGAGAGGTCCACATCGGGGATCTCTTCGCCAGGCACGACCTCCACGTAGCCCACTGGAATCTCAATGCAGGGGACATCCGGCAGTACCTCGTACTCACCGGCTTGGATGTCGCAGAAATCGTAGCCACCCGTCTGATCAGTCACCGTGCGGGCGATCTCGTTCCCTTTGTCGTCGAAGAGGATCACGGTCACCCCGGGGATGCCTGGCTCGCCAGGATCCTGCCAGCCGTCGCCGTCGAGGTCGTCGAAGACGACGCCGGTGATGCACTCCTCGACGATGGGCGATATAGGCGTGGCCGTAGGCGTTGGGGTATCTTCTGGCAGCGCCGGCGTTGGTGTGTCTGTCGGCGATACCTCAGTCGGTGTCGGCGTCGGCGTGTCCTCCGGTGGTACCTCCGTTGGCGTTGGTGTCGGTGTGTCCTCCGGTGGTTCCTCTGTCGTCGTTGGCGTCGGTGTGTCTGTAGGTGGTACCTCCGTTGGCGTTGGTGTCGGCGTGTCCTCCGGCGGTACGCTTGTTGGCGTTGGCGTCGGTGTGTCTGTAGGTGGTATCTCTGTCGGGGTGCTGGTCGGCGTCGGGGTATTGGCCACCACATCGCCAAAGTCGGCTTCGTCGCGTCCCCCTTTAGACACAGTGACGATGACTTCGTTGGGCGTGGTACTCTCGTAGCCAGGTAGGTCGGTCTCTCGCACGATGTACTGGCCAGGTTGGAGACCGCAGACCTCGTAGTCACCGTTGAGATCAGTCACCAGCACGTGGATGGGATCGGCGCTATCCGGCACACCATCCATGTCGAAGTCAGGGTAGACCTCGACGGTCACTCCTTCGATGCCCGGTTCGCCAGCACCTTGCACGCCATTATGATTGGCATCGAACCAGACGATGCCTTCCAGGCAGCCCGTCTCCGGCGGAGGTTCCACGTCGCCGAAGTTGGCCTCACCATCGGCGCCGGGCGGCAGAGTGATGTTCACCACATTGGATGTGGTGGAGATGTACCCTGGAGGGTCGGTCTCCGTGACGGTGTAGTTGCCAGGCCCCAGATCGCAGACGCTGTAGCGGCCACTCTCGTCAGTGATCAGCTCGGCGATGACATTGCCCTTGTCGTCGGTAATGATGACTGTTACGCCGGGAATGCCCTCCTCGCCAGCATCCTGCACGCCATTCTCGTCTGCGTCGTACCAGACGATGCCGTGGATGCAACCGGAGACCGGTCGGTAGCCAAAGTCGGCATCCAAGTCGCTCCGTCCAGGAGCCAGGTTGGTCTCGTAAGGCTCGTTGGCCGTGGTCAGCGTGTGACCATCGGGCGGGTCACTTACTCGCACTTGGTACGGGCCGTGATAGTAGGCCAGGCACTGGAAGAGATAGTTGCCGTTGGCGTCAGTGACCATCGTGTCCACCAGCGTGTCGAACACGCCGTCCCAGTCGGTGTCTTGCCACAGCTCCAGCGTGATGCCCTCGATGCCCGGTTCGCTTGCATCCTGCACCCCGTCGCCGTCCAGATCGTACCAGACGGTATCGCCGAGGGAGGCGCAATGGATGCGCACGGTCTCCTCGTCGCTGTAGGACAAGGACTCGCCAGTGCGCTCGTCCTCGCCACTGACCTCCACTCTGTTGACCAGTTCCTGATCATAGGTGAAGGGGCTCTCCTCGTTGTAGTAGGAGCGGGAGGTGAGCACGAGCTGCCCCTGCGCCGGTACCGTGAGCCCCGCCCAGGTGATGGTGCGCGTGCTGGCATCGAAGACGCCGCCGTGCGAGATGTGATCTGCACCCACCCAGGCGGGCAGATAGTCCACCGCTTCGACATTGACCAGGTCCGTCCAGCCAGGGTTGCGCAGAGTGATGGTGAAGTAAGCGTATCCGCCCTTGTAGATGATCTCATCCGAGGTGGCCTTCTCTACCTCCAAGCCAGCCGGAAGCGAGACGATCCCCGCATCCCATGTAGGATCGTGTTCGCCGGAGATGAGCGCGGTATCCATGGTACAGCCCGACGTCTGGTCGGGATCGCTGTCCACATCGTCGGCAGCAGCGTCACGGGTTGTGAAGATGTAGCCGGCCGGAAGCGTGAAGCAGACATAGTAGTCGCGGGGCTCCAAGCCAGCGAATAGGTAGTTGCCATTAGCGTCGGTGATGCGTACCCCCTGCGACACTCCCATGGCATCGAACAACTCCACACGCACGCCAGAGACACCCGCTTCTGTGGCATCTTGTTCGCCGTCGGCATCCCAGTCGTACCATACATAGTCGCCCAACGAGGCGAACTGGTACAACCCAGCATCCCAGGTCGTATCATTCTCGCCAGAGACGAGTGTGGTATTCACGGTGCAGCGGGTGGTAGTGTGGATGTCGCTGTCTACATCGTCAGCCCCTTCGTCCTGCGGACTAGCCTCGCGGCTGTCGATGACGCAGATATGATAGTCGCCAGGATCCAGGCCAGAGAAAGTGTAGTTGCCGTTGCCGTCCGTGGTTGTGGTGCCTATGAGATTGTCGGCACTGTCGTAGAGCCGCACCTGTACTCCACTCAGGCCGGGCTCTCCCGCCTCTTGGGTGCCATCGGCATCTTGATCAAGCCACACGAAGTTGCCAATGGAGGCAGGTTCGTACATACCTGCATCCCAGGTGGGGTCGTTCTCGCCGAAGCCCAAGCTGAAGGTCTGTGTGCGACCTACGGAGTCGGCATCGCTATCTTGGGTGTCGCTGCCAACATTCTGGGGGCTGAGCAGGAAGCCGGCAGGAGGCTGGAAGAGCACATAGTAGTCGCCGGGCAGCAGGCCGGTGAACTGGTAATAGCCGTTGGCGTCTGTGATCGTGGTGTCCACTAGGTTGCCGGCACCATCGTACAGTTCCACCGTCACCCCGGCGATGCCGTCCTCACCAGCGTCCTGTGTCCCGTCGGCGTCCACATCTTCCCAGACAAGGTCGCCGATGCTGGAGGGCTGCCAGTAGCCGAAGTCGGCGTCCGTGTGCTGCTCGCCAGAGACCAGTGAAACATCGTAGGGCTCATTGCCAGTAGTGAGGCTGTGGCCGGCCGGCGGACTGGGCACTCGCACCTGGTAGTCGCCCGATGGCAGACCATCGAACAGGTATTGGCCGCTGGCGTCAGTGCTGTCGGAGGCAACATAGGTCTCGTACACGCCGTCGCCATCCGTGTCTTGCCACAGTTCCAGCGTCACGCCAGAGATGCCTGGCTCACCTGCATCTTGCACGCCGTCGGCATCCTCGTCGCGGAAGACGGTATCGCCGATGGAAGCATACCGTATCTCCACGCTCTCTTGGGCGCTGTCGGTGAGCGTCTGGCCGGTCCACTCGTCCTCGCCGCTGGCGGTGACGGTGTTGGTCAGGACTTCGCCATAGCTGAAACTGCCGCTGCCGCTGTAGTGGGAGCGGTAGGTGAGCACAAGCTGCCCGCCCGCGGGCAAGGTAAGCCCGGCCCACGTGATTTGCCCGGTGACAGCGTCGAAGATGCCACCGTGGCTGATGTTATCCGCACTCGTGTCGTGAGGCAGCGTGTCCACCACTTGGACATTGATGAGCCCCGCGCCGCCGTTGTTGGTGAGCCTGATGGTGAAGTTGGCGTACTCTCCCTTGTAGACGATGGCCCTGTCGGCACTCTTATCCACCACCAGCTCCGCAGGCAACGGCGTCGGTGTCGGTGTCGGCGTGTTGGTGGGCGTGGCCGTAGGTGTGTTAGTCGGCGTGGCCGTCGGCGTGGCCGTAGGTGTGTTAGTCGGCGTGTTGGTCGGAACCGCCGTGGGCATAGATGTGGGAGGCACACCCGTCGGCGTG
>DFBV01000018.1:0-2986 GCA_002366755.1 Anaerolineales bacterium UBA3071 | reverse complement strand
GGTCGGAACCGCCGTGGGCGTAGATGTGGGAGGCACACCCGTCGGCGTGTTGGTCGGAACCGCCGTGGGCGTAGACGTGGGAGGCACGCCCGTCGGCGTGTTGGTCGGAACCGCCGTGGGCGTAGACGTGGGAGGCACGCCCGTCGGCGTGTTGGTCGGCGGTGGCGGCGACGTCGGCGTAGCCGTAGGCGGTGGCGGCGACGTCGGTGTGTTCGTCGGCGTGTTCGTCGCCTGCGGGCCGCAGCACCAGTTAGCGCCCTGCCAGGACTGGTTGAACGGACGCCCACCGTCATTAACGTACCCACATCTCCCCTGGGAGGGAATGTTGTAGGGCGGATAGTTCGGCACAATCCAGCCATTCCAAGCCGGTGCCTCGCAGCAGTTCTCGTTGTTCTGGACGTCGTACGTACACTCGGTGGCCGGATTGGCCTGGGTATCCACACATAGATAGGCATGGCCCAAGGCATCGGTCGTGACCCAAGAGCCGAGGTAGGACGCCCCCGCACTGGGACAGTCGGATATCCGCCGCAACCTGATACCTTGCACGGGGCCCGATGGGTTGAAGCCATTGCCTATGTTGCCAGGTTCGCAGTAGACGTAAACGTCACTGCAAGCGATGGCCAGCAGGCCAGAGGCGTAGGCTTCGCCACTGGCTGCGCTGTAGGTTACAGGACCTACTTGGACGACGTTGGCCTGATCCGATCCCGGCATGGTCTCGACCGAGAACGCGTCCTCATCATGGCCCATGGATGGGGCTTGTGCCACCGCCGCTGGCTGTGCCACAGTTAGAGGGAGATACAGATGGTGGGATTGTGGGCCGCTGTCAGACAGGCCCGCCTGGGTGGCAGACAGGGGAGAATCCCTTTGAGGGTTCTCCGCAGGTGAGGCGGCCGAGCTACTCAGGTTGGAGAGTAGTAGGGCCAGCAGCATGAGGGTGCAGAAGACCCGCTGAATTGTTGTAGAACGCATGTTTGTCCTCCTTGGTATCCTTGTGGAACAACGGGGAGGTTGAAGAATAGTGCATCCGCTATACGCGGAGCAGGCAGGATCTGTACGTCACTTCCGATGAGCCCTATGCCATTCAGGGATTGACCTCATCCCTCCCTTTTTGATTGTCTATGCAAAGTAGATGGAGCAGGCAGAGGTCCTTTGGTTTTCCCTGCCTACTTCGAGCAGAGCAGAGGGAGAGCCGCTCAGGCCCTCCCCCCGCAACGAATGGGTCTACGGCCTCGGGCGCGCATACTTCTGCCGGGTGGGCTCTTGGTCGTTGGGTTTCCAGTCGCCGAGCGGGATCGGTGGCGGTGGGGTCTCAGGCGGCGGCTTTGGTCCATAGTAGCCTGTGCCGCCCCCAGGGCGATACCAGCTGCCGTCGGGGTTCATGCACACATAGCCGACGCCCCGGACGTGGGCCATCCGGCAGGCGATCTTCACCACCGGGCCACCATTGTCGAACGGCACATCGGGCGACGGCGGGATGCGAATGCGGGCCAGCTTCTCAGCCATGGCGTCGAGGTTGTCAGACAGGAAATGGCCAAGTTTCATCACCGGGCCGCCGTTGTCGAACGGCACGTCGGGCGGCGGCGGGATGCGAATAGCTGCGATCTTGTCGCTCCTAGCCAAGACCACGGCCGCCAGCACACAGAGAGCGATGATGACCAGGCCGACGATGACGATGGTTTTCAGATGCTTGGTGTTCACGTTTGATGGTCTCCTTTCAGGGTTGTGGTAGTGATTGGGTTGCTATTATGGTTGCTCTGACTATACCCTTGGGTGATCGAGAGATCCCTTTTCCGCTCCAGGCAGGTGCGTTGGTTCTTTGTCTTTGTTTGCCAGGCATCCCTCCTTTCTCGGTTGTAGTGATCGGTGATCCTACTGCTTCGCGGTCACCGTGGCCATGCCTGCCTGGGCAGACAGGCCTGCCTGGGGACGGGGAGGTCTGTCCACTTTGGCTGGGATCCGCATGTCTCTAGCCCTCAATGGGCCCAGGTCAGCCTAACCGCCTGGATCACAACCGTTGCCAGCCCAAGGAAGGCAATCAGCACAATCCAGATAGTCTTGCGCACATGGGTGTTCATGTTGTGGTGTCCTTCTCCTCTCTTTTGGTCTCCTGGTCTGATCGTCCCTAATCTGGCGGCCACCAACTGGTCGCCCGACCAAAGAGACTATCGGACTATCAACTCCCAGCCTACGCTGATCGCCCCAGGGTCGTCTACCAAGCCGGGGTACTTCTCTTTGTTCAGCTCCACCAGCCCCTCTACTGCAATGTCGTACTGCTTAGCGATCCCGCTCAGGCTGTCGCCTGGCTGCACTTTGTGCAGAGATGCCTTTTGTGTAGGGGTGCCGGGGTGCGGGGGTGCAGGGGTGGCTTCTCCCTTGCTCGCTTGCCCCTCTGCTCCTCTGCTCCCCTGCCCCTCTGCGCCTCTGCCCCCTTGCTCCCTTGCGCCTCTGCTCCCTTGCCCAGAAATCCACCAAGACTCAGGTGTGGCCGTTGCTGGCGGCGGCGGCGTGGCTTGCGCTGCCTTCTCACCGCTCTTGGGGAGCACCAGCAAGACCACAATGGTCACAGCCAGGAGCAAGAGGGCCAGAAAGAGCGTGCGCCTGCTCAGGGTCACGGTCATAGCAAGCCCCCCAGCAAACCGTCGCCGTAGAGCATGGCGATGTCCGCATTGGTCGGCTCCCTCGCAGGGACCCTCAGCGGGCGGAAGAGCATCGGTTCCAGATCCCTGCTCCGCTGGCTCGCGCCCAGCTTGGCGATCATGGTCGCCTGCGGCATGCGGCCGATGTAGCGAACGTAGTCCTGATCGTGAAAGCCGGTGACCATGCGGGCCAGCATGGCCAGAATTGCCTTGCGGTCCATCTCGCCCTTGAGCTGCCCCACCACCATGTTACTGCAACTGGAGAGAATGCCCGGCGCCAACAGCGCCGGTGACTGCACGATGGCCGAGAGATAGATGGCATACTTGCGGGCGTCCCGGAACATGTTCTC
>DFBV01000017.1:1421-22808 GCA_002366755.1 Anaerolineales bacterium UBA3071 | reverse complement strand
ATGGTCGGTAGCCTGGACTACAACAACAAGGACATTGACGGTGAGGTGAACGTGGTGCTGGCCGAGCGGCAGCCCGGATCTTCCTTCAAACCGTTCACCTACCTGACTGCCTTTTCTGAGGGCTACTCACCAGCGACGATGGTGCTGGACGTGCCTGTGGGCTTCCCTGATCCCGAGACCGGCATCTACGCCCCAGAGAACTACGACCGCCGCGTCCATGGCCCCATGCAGCTTCGCCAGGCGCTGCAGAACTCCTACAACATCCCTGCTGTCTGGCTGCTGGATCAGGTGGGGGTGAAGAGTGTGGTAGAGACCGCCCATCACATGGGCATTGGCACGCTGACCAAGGACTACTACGGGCTGAGTCTGACGCTGGGCGGCGGCGAGGTGCGGCTGATAGACATGGCCTACGCCTTCAGCGTCTTCGCCAACATGGGCACGATGGCCGGACTGCCGGTGCCTCCAGAGCAACAGCGTCCCGGCTATCGCACCCTCGACCCTGTGGCCGTGCTGCAGGTCGTGGACATGGATGGCAACGTTATCTATCGTTATGAGCAGCCGGAGGTGCGGGAAGTGATCCCGCCCAACCTGGCCTACATGATGCTCAATGTGCTGACCGACGTGGACGAACGGCCCGCCTTCGGCAGCTTTGCCGACTATCTCGAGCTGCCCCACCGCCCAATGGGGGCCAAGACAGGCACGACCAACGACTGGCGAGACGCCTGGACGATTGGTTTCACGCCGCAGCTTGCGGTGGGGGTCTGGGTGGGCAATAGCGACAACGAGCCGATGTACAGGGTGGCCGGCTCCATTGGGGCTGCCCCTATCTTCCACGACGTGATGGCCTATGCACATCGCGACCTGCCTGTGGAGGAGTGGCTGGAGCCGCCCGGCCTGGAGTGGGTCGAGGTTTGCTATCCTTCGGGGATGCTGCCGACCGACGACTGTCCCCGCACAGTACAGGAAGCCTTTCTGTACGGCCAGGCCCCTACCATTCACGATACCCTCTATCAGTCTTTTGAAGTCAACCGCGAGAACGGCAAGCTGGTCACGACCTACACGCCGCCAGAACTGAAGGAGCGGCGCGTGTATCCCATCTATCCGCCCATTGCCGATGACTGGGTGCGGGACGCAGGCATCGAGCAGCCGCCCCGCCAGTGGGACGACAGTCATGGCCCCAGCCACATTGATGGTGAGACGGCCATTATCGATCCCGCACCCTACAGCTACGTGCGCGGCGTGGTGCCCGTGATCGGTAACGCCCGCGGCGGCGATTTTCAGAACTACCGGCTGGAGTTTGGCCCCGGGCTCAACCCGCCCGCCTGGAGCCACCTGGGAGGTGAGCACACCAACCAGGTGGGCGAGGGGGTGCTGGAGTTCTGGGACGTGAGCGGCCTTGATGGGCTGTACACGCTGCAACTGGTGGTCAACCGCGGCGGTGGCCCGCGCACAGCCTCGGTGCAGGTCACGGTGGACAACATCTCGCCCACGGTCACGCTGCTCCACCCCGACGATGGTGCCGCCTACGTCATGGAAGACGACGAGTGGGTGCGGGTCAGCGCCGAAGCGACGGACGAGTGGGCCATGGATCGGGTGGAGTTCTACCTGGACGGGGAGCCTTTCGGTACCACCACCGTCCCGCCATACAGCCAGAAGTGGACCATCGCCATGTCGGACACCATCCCGGTGCCTGGCACCATCATCTCCGAGACGCGGGTGATCACCAACCCCGACGGCACAGTGGGCTTGGGAGAGGTACGGGTCTCGGAAGTGATCACTGAAGCCGACGGGCGGCTGGTGTGGTGGTTCGAAGACGGCCACACCATCATCTCCGACACGCATGGCTACACCGAAACCCATGTCATCCAGGTCAAGGCTTACGATGCCGCCGGCAACGTCAGTGAGAGCGACGAAATCCGCATCTTCGTAGTGCACGAAGAGGAAGAGGAAGCAGCGGCATGGCGGCCTGCGGTGGCGTACCTGGGAAATGCAGGGAAGAGAAGGGAAACGAGGGAAACGAAGGGCTTCAGGGGTTGGGAGCCTTTGCTTCTCTGCAGTGTCTGTGCTACAATGTGGCTGCGGGAAGGAGGTGGAGAACGTGAGCGAACGGCAAATCAGCTTTGAGGTATCTGAAGAACTGTACCGGAAGATGCGCGAGGCTCAGGCGGCATATGCTGTGCCCAGCCTCGACGAATTTGCGCGACAGGCCTTGGAAGAGAAGCTGGAGCGACTGGAAAGACAGCAAGCCTATCGGAGAGAGCTTGAGAAGCTGCGGCAGGGCATTCAGGAAGCAGGGGGACTAAAGGCCCTGGGCCTAGGCGAGACCAAGGAGGAAATCATCGAGAGCCTCCGCCGCACCCGGCAAGAGATCTTCGAGAAGGAATATGCTCATCTGTATCGATAGTAATCTGTTCATTCTCGGTACCACAGGTGCTGATGCAGATGCAGAGACCTTGATGGACATCTTGCCGGAGTTGAGTGTGGTTGTCCCTCGCTTGGTTGTCGTCCAGACGGTGCGCAATCTGGCTCCCATAGGAATGGACAAGCAGTTCTTCGCCACCATCCACCAGTCAACTCGCTTCCACATTGTTGATGCTCCTACCCCGCCTGAACTCATCGAGAAGTACGTCGCCCTGGGTCTACCTGCCAAGGCGGATGCCCTCATCGGCGCTTTCGCCGAATGGATGGAGGCACGGTACCTGGTCTCTGACAACCGCCACTTTCTCAGCCTGACCACGGAGGCATTCGAAGTGCTGCGGCCAGGCGAGTTCTTGCAGCGCTGGCGCACGGGAATGCTATGAGATGGCCGCCGCGCTCAGTTGCCCGCCAGGTGCGTAGTTTCTTCCTCCTCTATGGATCATCGTCATGACCCAAATCTTGGTTACCAATGACGACGGTGTGCGAGCGCCGGGGCTCCTGGCCCTCAAGCAAGCACTGGAAACCATAGGCCAGGTCACCCTCCTTGCCCCGGAGCGGGGTTGGTCGGCCGCCGGTCACACCAAGACGATGCACAAGCCACTGCGCATCTGGCAGGTCACGCTGGCTGACGGCAGTCCGGCTTACGTCACCAATGGCACGCCATCTGATTGTGTCGGCTTGGCGGTGCTGGAGGCCATCCCCGTTCAACCCGACCTGGTGGTCTCCGGCATCAATTTGGGAGCCAACCTGGGCTACGACATCACCTATTCGGGCACGGTAGCGGCAGCAATGGAGGGGGTGGTGGCGGGTCTGCCGGCGATGGCCGTCTCGCTTGATACTTACGACGAGGACGCAGACTACCGGTTGGCTGCGCAGGTGGCGGCGCGGCTGGCGGCGCAGGTGCTGGAACGGGGCCTGCCGTCCAACACACTGCTCAACCTCAACGTGCCTGCTCTTCCGCCGGCCGAGGTGCGGGGCGTGCGCATCACCAGGCTGGGGCAGCGGGTCTACCGGGACGTGCTCATCGAACGTGCCGATCCCCGCGGCCGGCCCTACTACTGGATCGGCGGCGAACGACCCGGCGGCGTGGCGGAAGATGGCACCGACGTCGGGGCGCTGGCCCAGGGCTACATCTCCGTGACGCCGCTGGTCATGGACATGACGGCGTATCAGTTGCTGGACGAGTTGCGGGAGTGGGAACTAACGTTGGGTTTGCGCAGGTAAAGATGCTCACCGAATACATCCGAAAAGCTATGCAAGCGGCGACGTACGAGATCCTGGAAGATGGCTCTTTCTATGGTGAAATACCTCCTTGCCCAGGAGTCTGGGCTACGGCCGAGAATCTGGAGGCGTGCCGCGACACCTTGCAGGAAGTGCTGGAAGAATGGCTCATCAACTGCGCGCATTGGGCTTCGAGGGGCCTTACTCTGGTGGGGACCCCCAGTTCATGAAGAAGGAGGCTCTAAAGCTTCGCATTCCCAATCCTCATCAGCGGGACATCTCGGTCGGCTTGTTGAGGCGCATCCTTCGCCAGGCGGACATCAGCCTTCAAGAGTGGGAAGATGAGTGAGGGAAAGCATGGACTTCTGGCAAGTGATCGAGGCACGCCGCAGCGTGCGGCGGTTTGACACGCAGCGGGACGTGCCGCCGGAGATGGTGGAGCGGCTGCTGCAGGCGGCCATCCGTGCCCCTTCCGCTGGCAACCGGCAACCGTGGCACTTTGTCATCGTGCGGCGTCCAGAGGTCAAGGAAGAACTGGCAGCAGCGGCCTGGGGTCAGCATTTCGTGGCCCAGGCACCGTTGGTTTTCGTAGTCTGCGCTGATCCGGATCGCTCTGCCAGCCGCTACGGGAGACGCGGGATCGAGTTGTACTGCCTGCAGGACACGGCGGCGGCCATCGAGCACATCCTGCTGGCGGCGACGGCGCTGGGACTGGGCACCTGCTGGGTGGGCGCTTTCGACGAGGGGGAAGCAGCACGGGCGCTGGACCTATTCGACACCTTGCGGCCCGTCGCCCTCATTCCCATCGGCTATCCGGCACGGGAACCGGGCGGCCGTACCTCCCGCCGTTCGCTGCAGGATGTTGTGGAGTATGTGTAGTGCTCTGTGGGACATGAACTGTGGGCTTGTAGTAGCGACATTGGTCGCTCTGCAGTCGGAAACAGCCACTGAAGTGGCTACTACGAACCTAAATCTCTCGGGTTGGCGGTGCGTATCACGCAGCGTTGGCACTGGAGTCACGTGCTGACCCTGTCCGTCCACGCAAGAGCAGATCGCATCTGAGCGTAACAAGGAGGTTACGATGCCTAAGTACGCGTTCTTCGGGGGCCACATCGTGCCCATCGAACAGGCCAAGGTCAGCATCATGACCCATGCCTTCAACTATGGCACCGGCTGTTTCGAGGGTATTCGGGCCTATTGGAACGAGGCCGAGGAGCAACTCTACCTCTTCCGCATGAAGGAGCACTACGAGCGCATGCACCGCTCGGCCCGCATCTTGCACATGGGGACACCCTACAGCGTGGAGGAGATGGGCGAGATCACGGTGGAACTCGTTCGCAAGGAGGGCTACCGCCAGGATACCTACATCCGTCCTTTGGCCTACAAGGCCGACGAGTTGGTCGGCGTCCGGCTGCACGACTTGCACGACGGCTTCGCCATCTTCGCCGTCCCCTTCGGGCGCTACATCGAGAACGAGGAGGGAGCCAGGGTGTGCATCTCGTCCTGGCGGCGGATCGACGATAATGCCGTCCCCGCCCGGGCCAAGATCACGGGGGCTTATATCAACTCCGCGCTGGCCAAGACCGAGGCGGTGCTGAGCGGTTTCGACGAGGCGCTCGTGCTGACCCAGACGGGCCACATCTCCGAAGGCAGCGCCGAGAACTTCTTCATGGTGCGAGAAGGTCTGCTCATCACCCCGCCTGTGACCTCCAACATCCTGGAGGGAATCACCCGGGCCACGATCATGGAGCTTGCCTGCGAGGAACTGGGCATGGAGACGGTGGAGCGCAGCATTGACCGCAGCGAGATCTACATCGCCGAGGAAGCCTTCTTCTGCGGGACGGGGGTGCAGATTGCGGCCATCGTCGAGGTGGAGCATCGGCCCGTGGGCGACGGGCGCATCGGCCAGGTGGTGAAGCGACTGCGGGAGTTGTACTTCTCCGTCGTGCGAGGCGATGTGGCGAGGTATCGTCACTGGTGTACGCCGGTGTATGCTGGTAGCCGGTAGACCGGTAGATTGGCAAATTGGTAGATTGGTAGATCAGTGACTTTCAAACCCTTACGCTCTCGGCAGGGGTGGTATGGCTTGCTGAGCTGCCTGGTGCTGCTGGCAGTGGATGCGCTGCTGTTGCGCTTTCTGCTGAGCCGGCCCATCAGCGGCACGTCCTTCATCATAACCTTGCTGGTTCTGCTCAGCCTGCCGCTGCTGCTGTATCTGGCCTACCGCACCCGGGGCTGCTTCAGCCTGGAGTACCGGGTGGACCGTGACGGGGTGACCATCGTCTGGGGACCGATGCGCCGGGCAGTGCCCATGGGGCAGATCGAGCGCATCGTGCGCAAGGGGTTGCCGTCGGAGAGACCGCGTCGGTGGCCCTGGCCCGGCCCCTACGCTGCCACACGCAGCGAGAGTCCGTTGGGCCAGTTGCTCTCCTATGCCACGCGACCGCCTGCGGAGGAACTGCTGCTCGTTACTCCCAGGATGGTGTACGGCATCTCCCCGGCCGAGCAGGAGCGTTTCGTGGAAGCCTTGCAGGAGCGGCATCTGATGGGCCCGGCCCGAGCCCTGCCCACGGAGCCCACGTGGCCTCGCCTGTGGCGCTGGCGTTTCTGGCAAGACCGCGTAGGGCAAGGATTGCTGCTGGCAGGCCTGTTGCTTTGCCTGGCCCTCTTCGGCTTCCTGGCTTTCCGCTTCCCGGTTCTGCCTGAGAGCGTACCCTTGCACTTCGACGCCGCTGGTCAGCCGGACCGCATTGGGCCGCGCCAGGGGCTTTTCCTGCTGCCGCTCATCGGGTTGCTGGCTTGGGGAATCAACGCTGTCTGGGGCGGTGTGATCTACCGACGCCAGAGGTTGGCGGCCTATCTGCTGTGGGGCGGAGCGATAGCCGTGCAGGTCATCGCTGGGCTGGCGCTGTGGGGACTGATCGGCTGATGGATGTGCAGCGTTTGCTGTTGGGCCTTGTGATCAGCGCAGCCATCGGCGGCCTGGGCTATTGGCGAGGGGCGCTTTCCGCCAGCGGCGTGCTGGGGGCAGTGATCACTGGCACGGTGATCTTCGGTCTAGGCGGTGTGGTCTGGGGGGTGGTGCTTATCGCCTTCTTCATCAGTGCCAGCGCGCTATCACACTACCGTGCCGCGCAGAAGGCGCATCTGGCGGAGAAGTTCGAGAAGGGATACCGGCGAGACCTGGGGCAGACGCTGGCCAACGGTGGGTGGGGGGCACTATTGGCTTTGGCCGTCGCGCTCGTGGGAAGGGACAGCACTTGGTACCCAATGCTGGCGCTGGGCTATTTCGGAGCCATGGCCACGGTGAACGGCGATACCTGGGCCACGGAATTGGGCGTGCTCTCGCCGGAAGCGCCGCGCCTGATTACCACCGGCCAGCGGGTGACTGTCGGCACGTCGGGGGCGATCACGCGGAGCGGCACGCTGGCTGCATTGGCCGGGAGCGGCTTCCTTGCTGTCTGCACCTTCGTGTTCATCCAAGGCGCTTCGCTGGTCACCGCTGGCCGCTGGCATCTGTCGGACTGGTTTGTGCTACCGGTCGTGAGCGTGGCCGGGCTGATGGGAGCCATGCTCGATAGCCTGCTGGGGGCCACCGTGCAGCGTATGTACTTCTGCGAGCATTGTCAGAAAGAAACCGAGAGCCGCCAGCATCGCTGCGGTCACACTGCCGTTCCGCTCCGCGGTTGGCCTTGGCTCAACAATGATGCAGTAAACTTCACAAGTTCCGTCGCTGCCAGCCTGGTCGCCGCTCTGCTCGCCCAGCCTTTTCTCACCTAGCCCACAGTCAATATCCAGTACCCAATCACTGATATCCGATCACCGCTCACCCAAGACCATGACCTCAGACTCAATCACCCCATTGCCAGACGAGCCCTTCCTGACCATCGTCATCCCCGCCTGGAACGAGGAGCCGCGGCTGCCCGGCACGCTGGAGCAGGTCACCGCCTTTCTCGACCAGCAGCCCTACGCTGCCGAGGTGTTGGTAGTGGAAAACGGCAGCACCGATCGCACCACCGAAATCGCCGAGGAGTTCGCCGCCCGCTTTGCCTACATTCGAGTACTGCACAGTCCTCAAGGGAAGGGCGCCGCGGTCAAAATGGGGATGATGGCAGGGCGGGGAGCGTACCTCTACGTCTGCGATACGGACCTCGCTGTGCCCATCGAGGAGGTAGCCAAGTTCCTGCCCCCGCAGATCAGCGAATACGACGTGGCTATCGCCTCGCGGGAAGCGCCAGGTGCCAGGCGGTATAACGAACCGTTCTACCGTCATCTGATGGGGCGCGTCTACAACATCATCGCTCAGTTGATCGTCGTGCCCGGAATCAAGGACACCCAGTGTGGTTTCAAGTGCTTCAACCGGCGGGCGGCCCGTGCCATCTTCAGTGTGCAGGTGATGAGCGGCTGGGGTTTCGATGTGGAGGTCTTGTTTATCGCCCGGCGCTGGGGCCATCGCATCGTGGAGGTGCCGGTTAACTGGTACTACGGGAGGGGGAGCCGTATCAGCCCGGTGAGGGACTCGCTGCGCATGCTGGGCGAGTTGTGGCAGGTACGGCGCAATGGATCGAGAGGGCTATACGACGTAAAACGACTCCACTGAAAGAACTGCCAGGCTCGCCACTGAGGCACAGAGGGCACGGGGATTCTTAGGGTCCTAAAAGAATAACTTCCCGACACGATGTCATTGCGAGCGTTTTTTGCGAAGCAATCCCCACGTTTGTCTAGGAAGGAGATTGCTTCGTCGCAAAAAGCGCTCCTCGCAATGACACGATTGGGGAACTTATTTATTTACAGGCCCTTGAGGTACCTCTCAAGAAATCAATGTTTTTTGCGTTTGCTGCTGAACAACTTTGAGTCGCACCTTGATTTTTCCTCTGTGTACTCCGTGTCTCCGTGGCTGAATGACCTTTTCTCAGGGGAGTCGTTTTACAGTTTGGCTCACCACTTCTCGTAACGTACAATCTCCTCCAGCGACTTGCGGCGGAGATGCCGCTTCCCCACGGCCGCCAGTCTATCGTACAATCCCTTCCTATCGGCAGGATAACCTAGCGGCGTCATGGCCACCACGCGGATGTGGTCGGGGATGCCCAACACGTCCCGCACCTTGTCCTCGCTGAAGCCGCCGATCCAGCAGGTACCCAATCCTTCAGCCGTAGCCGCCAGGACGACATGCTCCAATGCGATAGCCACGTCAACCAGGTAGTAGAGTTGATCGCCCTTGTCGCCACTCGCGCGGGCCTCAGCGCAGGCTACGATCACTACCGGAACATCTTTCAGCCACAGATTCACAACGCCTCCCAGCCAGTTGGCCCTCACCAACCGCTGGATGGTCTCCCGATCACGCACGACGATGAAGCGCCACGGCTGGCCATTGCGCCAGGAGGGAGCCAGCCGCGCTGCTTCCAGGCAACGGGTGATCGCCTCTTCGGGCACCGATTGGTCGCTGTACTTGCGCACACTGCGCCGACGTCGGATGGTCTCGTAGAAGTCCACGGCGGTTCCTTGAGTAGACAAGTACACGAGTAGACAAGGAAACAAGGAAAGTTCGTGGTTCGGAGTTTGGGGTTCGGTGTTCAACGCCGAACTCCGAACCCGATCATATCAGTGCCGTTGCAGCTTCCCGCTGTTCTTCCGTCTCTGCTTCTTCGGGCCGCACGATGCGGCGGATATTGTCGGGGCTTTCGACGCGATCAATGAACAGGATGCCGTTCAGATGGTCAATCTCGTGCTGGAAGACGCGGGCCAGCAGGTCACGCGCCTTGATGCGGATGGGCTTGCCTTTGACATCCCGCCCTTTGACGGTGACCTCCACCGACCGCCAGACATCTCCCACCAGGCCGGGGACGGAGAGGCAGCCCTCTTCCATTTCTTCTTGCTCCCGACTGGCCTTGACGATCTTGGGATTGACCACGGCATAGGTCTTGCCGCTTCGTGGCTCATCGTCGTCCTTGGGCAACTCAACGACGATGACGCGCTGCAGGACGCCTACCTGATTTGCCGCCAGGCCGATGCCCGGTTCGTCGCGCATCGTTTCCAGCATGTCATCTGCCAGCTTCTGCAGCACCGGGCCGAAGGTGCGCACCTTCTTGGCCTTCTGCCGCAGGGCCGGATGCACCATGGTCGAAACAGTACGAATAGCCATGCTTATCCCCACCCCGTAGATTGAGTGGGTACATTATAATCGAAGCGAGTTCCCCTGTCAAACAGCAAACCAGCTACAAGATTCTCTTCGAATCGCTTGGCGACGTGCACCTCTATCAGCCGTGAGATGACACGTTGACAAAGCACGACAAGTGTGATAAACTGAGACCACAATCGCATACCGGGCTGGATGAGCAGCGCGAGAGAGAACCACCCAGGCCACAGCCGAGGTACAGGCGGTTCCCCACCGTGTTCGCGCCGGTCTCGCGACCGGCGCTGGCATCCGGTGGGGACGGCGGTCAGGAGACCGCCTGGCAACTGGTTAGAGCCGCCCAACAACTCCCTGGAGCCTTGGTAGTCGCCGAAGGGGCACGCTGGTAGGGGTGCCGGAGCCCGCAGCTAATCTCTCAGGCAAAGGGGATCGCGCTGGGACAGCACTCTGGAGAGGCTTTTTGGTCTGATGGTCGCGTAGTCAGGTGGTCAGATTGTCAACTAGTCGGGTTGTCAAGTAGTCTGATGGTCAGGTGGTCACGTGGCCGGACTAAGCGACCAAATGACCACGCGACCAGGCGACCAAGCAGACCAATCTAGCACCGAAGGGGCAACCCGAGGCTGCGTCACCGCGGCGCGGGGCAATCTCTCAGGTGAAAGGACAGAGACAGGGGCCGGACGGTTTCGCGCTGCCGATTCCTTTTTGGCACTTGGCAGGGGTGTGGTCGCCACACCCAGAGAGGCTGACAATTATGCCCGACAAAGTCTATCACGAGCTCGTCTGGGGAGCCGACGTCGCAGATGTGGATCCCGACATCGGTCACATCATTCGCCTGGAGGAGGAGCGCCAGGCGCGGCGCATCATCCTCATCCCCTCGGAATCCTTCTGCCCGCTGCCCGTGCGCCAGGCGCTGGGCTCCGTCTTCAACAACATCTACGCCGAAGGCTATCCTCCCTCCCGCATGTGCCAGGACGACGAGGGGTTGCTCTTGGACCTTGACCATCAGCTCGCCTACTATCGTCGCTACGCTGACCGCCGCTTCTACAAGGGGGCGGACTACGTGCATTTTGTGGAAACGCTGGCCCAACGGCGCTGCGCGGCGCTCTTCGCCAACGACAAGGTGCCCGCGGAGCGCATCTTCGTCAACGTGCAAGCCCTCTCGGGTGCGGCGGCGAACCTGGCCGTCTACGATGCCTTGCTGGAGCCGGGCGACACGCTAATGGGCATGGACCTCTTCCAGGGCGGCCACCTGACCCACGGCAGCGAGTTCAACATCTCCGGCCGGCGCTACCGCGTCGTCTCCTACGGCGTGGACAAGCGCACGGAGCGGCTGAACTACGATCAGATCAAACAACTGGCGCTGGAGCACCGGCCCCGCATCATCATCGCCGGTTATACCTCCTACCCCTGGGCCCCCGACTGGGAGAAATTCCGGGAGATCGCCGACGCTGTGGGCGCATACCTGATGGCCGACGTCGCCCACACCGCGGGGTTGGTGGCCGGAGGCGTCCATCCCAATCCCATCGGCATAGCCGACGTGGTTACCTTCACCACCCACAAGACCATCTGCGGCCCCCGCGGGGCGGTGATTTTGACCACCGATGCCGAGAAGGCGGAGTTGATTGATGCCGCCGTCTTCCCTGGCGCGCAGGGCGGCCCGCACACCAACAAATTCGCCGCCATGGCCGTGGCTTTCCACATCGCTCGCAGCGAAGCCTTCCGTCGCTTGCAGCACCGCATCGTGGACAACGCCCAAACGCTGGCCGAGAGCCTGCAGAAGCGGGGCCTCAAGCTCGTCTACGGCGGCACAGACACGCACCTACTGATGCTCGACCTGCGGAACATGACCGGCAAGTACGGTTTCCCGCTGCTGGGCGAGATCGTGGTGCGCATCCTCGAGCTGTGCGGCATCATCGCCAACAAGAACACCGTCCCCGGCGATGAAGTCACGGCGGAAGCTCGCGGCGTGCGGCTGGGCACCCCCTGGGTCACCCAGCGGGGCATGGGCGCGGCGGAGATGGACGTCATCGCCGACTGCATCGCCCAGGTAGTCACCAACATCGAGCCCTTCACCTACGAGGGGCTCATCGGCACGCTGCCGCGGGGAAAGATTGACCTGGATGTGCTGGAGGAGGTCAAGCGCAAGGTGGCCGCGCTCACCGCCGCCACTCCCGCCGAGACCTCCTCAATGGACAGCGGCTACCCGCACTACTTCATCATGCCCGAGAGCCCCGGCGACGGCGAGGGGCGACGCGTGCTGGCCATCAGCGGCTGGCGGGCTTTGCCTTTCCTGCAGCAGATTGCCACCAACGATATTGCCAGCCTGAGCCCCGGCCAGCACCAACGCACGCTGCTGCTGGATCGGGCGGGAGAGCTTTTGGACGACGGCTTCGTGCAGAAACTGGCGCCCGACGAGCGGGGGCGTGATCGCTTCCTTCTGGCCGTGCACAACGCCCAGGCGGAACGGGTCAAGGCCTGGCTACGCGGTCTGGCCGATGGTTATGTCCTCTTCGATCCCGATGACATCTTCGCCAAGGTGGAAGGGCCAGCGGTGGTGGTGGATCTGAGGGATGAGGGACGGGGAATGGGGGACGAGGGACGAGCGACCCGGGATGAGTTGGATGCAGCGGCGGAGGCCTTGTTGAAGGCTGTCGCGGAGGAGGACAAGCCGCTGGGCAGCAATGGCTCGGATGGCAAGGCGCTGTACGAAACACACGGGGAGCTGTTCCGCCTGTCGAAGCCCTACTTCGTGGGACAGAAGAGGTTGGCCGTGCTGGCACCGCAGGATGAGCGGCCGGAGTTCCGCTGGCAAGAGCCCGAAGATGCGCCGGTCAAGCGCACGCCGCTCTACGAACTGCATCGCCAGCTCACCCGCAAGATCATCCCCTTCGCCGGCTGGGAGATGCCGGTCTGGTACACTTCGGTTAGCGAGGAGCATCGCGCCGTGCGCCAGGCGGCGGGGCTGTTTGACGTGGCCCACATGGGTGTCTTCGAGATTGCCGGGCCGCACGCCACTAGCTTCCTCGACCTGGTGCTCACCAACTACGTGCGCTGGTTTGACGCGGGACAGGCCTTCTACAGTTACCTGCTCGATCCCGATGGCCGTGTCATTGATGACGTCTTCGTCTATCACCGCGCGCCGGACCTGTACCTGATGGTGGTCAACGCCGTCAACGAGGACAAGGACTGGGCCTGGCTCAACGGTGTGAACGGCGGCGAAGTGTTCCTCGACCGCCAGCGGCTGGTGGAGACAGAGGGCCAAGCCATCCTGCGTGACCTGAAGGATCCCGCCACCGGCGAACGGCAGCGGGTGGACCTGGCGCTGCAGGGGCCAGCCTCTATGCAAGTCTTGCAGCGTTTGGCCGACGACGCTGCGACCGCTGCCGCGCTGGGACGGCTGGCCCGCACTTCCTTGATGGAAGGCCGTTTCGCCGGCCTCGATCTGATAGTGGCGCGCACCGGCTACACCGGCGAGGACGTGGGCTATGAGCTGTTCGTGCACCCAGGGCAGGCGGTGACGCTGTGGAATGCGATCCTCGATGCTGGCGACGACCTGGGCGTACAGCCCACGGCGTTGGGCGCACGGGACAGCACTCGCACTGAGGCCGGGCTGCCCCTCTATGGCCACGAGNNACCGGCAAGGCGGTCATTCGCTTCCGCATGCGAGAGAAGGGCGTGCGAGTGCCCAAGACTGGTGATCCAGTGACCGACAGGCGAGGCCAGGTCATCGGCTACATCACCAGTTGCA
Organism: Anaerolineales bacterium UBA3071; assembly: GCA_002366755.1. Classification (GTDB taxonomy): domain Bacteria; phylum Chloroflexota; class Anaerolineae; order UBA3071; family UBA3071; genus UBA3071. Next base: position 9,288 of record DFBV01000017.1, on the reverse strand, counting down.
GCCTTGACGGCGAAGGGTACCTGCTGGGCCTGGCCTACGTGGACAAGCGCTACAACAGACCCGGCACGCGTATCGGCATCTTCAACCTGCCCAGGCGGCCGCGGTCGGAGAAGGCCAGAGAGGATCTGTCGCCGGGCGACCGCGTGCTGCTGCATGACCAGGCAGTCGTGCTCGGCCGTTTCCCAATCAAGAAACGGGGACAGCCAGTGGATTGGTTGGGGCTGGAGGAGTGAAAATGGGACGCGGATTCCCACGGATTGGACGGATTCTCGCGGATTTTTCAGGCTGTATCTGTGTACATCCGTCGAATCCGTGTTGATCCGTGTCCTATTCTTGCCTGGCTGAGCAGTTACCTGGTGAGTTTCATCGGCTGCATCGGCTTCATCCGCTTCATCGGCCGCATCGGCCGCATCGGCTGCATCGGCTACATCGGCTGACTGGCTACATCGGCTGACTGGCTTCATCGGCTGATCAGATCGGAGTGAGCATGGAACGTCTTTGGACACCCTGGCGAATGGAGTATATCCTGAGCGAGAAATCGGGGCAATGTATCTTCTGCGACATGCTTGAAGCAGGAGACGACCGCTCCTGCTACATATTACATCGCGGGCAGCGAGCCTTCGTCGTCCTCAATCGCTATCCGTACAACAACGGCCATCTCATGGTTGTGCCTTATGAACACGTCGCCAGCCTGGAAGACTTGGACGAGAAGACGCTGTCGGAACTGATGCAGTTGGTGAACAAGGGAATGGCCGCGCTGCGGGAAACCATGAACCCGCATGGCTTCAACATCGGCGCGAACCTGGGCAAGGCGGCGGGAGCAGGGGTGGACGACCACGTGCACATTCACGTTGTCCCTCGCTGGGAAGGGGACACTAACTTCATGACCGTTCTGGCCAGGATTCGTATGGTGCCCGAGATGCTCGATCAGACCTGCAGCCGCTTGGGAGCAGCATTTAAGGAGTCCTCTGATGAATAGCAACCGACGCTGGTGGGGCTGGGGCACGCTCGATCAGACCTACGATCTGAGCGAGCGTCCCGGCTTCTGGCTGTTCACGAATGAAGAACTGGGGCTGACGGGCGAGGAGAGCGGCGACAAGTAGCACTGGAGCCCTCTGAATGGGAGCGATGTGATGAAGGACAGATTCATCAAGGAAGTGCGGGCAGCGGCCAGGAAACGGATGTTGTTTTTGCCTCATGCCTTGTCCCAGATGAACTCGCCAGAGCGGACGATTTCCGCCAATGAAGTGCGGCGAGTGGTATTAAGGGGGCAAGATCATTGAGAACTATCCCGAGGATGTCCGAGGGCACAGCTGTCTTATGCTCGGTTTCGGTCGAGAGGGGCGCGCCATTCACGTAATCTGTGCGCCCAAGGACGAATACCTGGCCATCATTTCGACTTACATTCCGAGTCTGAGCAAATGGGAGACAGATTTCAAAACACGAAGGAGGTGACGAGATGGAGTGTTACCACTGCAAGGGTGAGTTAGAGCGCGGCACGACGAGCTACACGGTCAACCGTCACGGCTACCACTTCATCGTTGACGATGTACCAGCCTGGATTTGCCAGCAGTGCGGCGAGGCTTTGTTTGAGGAAGAAACGGTCGAGGCTATCCAACAACTTGTTCAAGAGATGGACAAGAGCGTGGATCGCCTCGTATTGCAGCCAGCGTGAGTGAATTGCAATGAACAAAGACAACCGACGCTGGTGGGGCTGGGGCACGCTCGATCAGACCTACGATCTGAGTGAGCGTCCCGGCTTCTACCCTTTCCTGACCGATGAACTGGGGCTGACGGGCGAGGGGCGCGGCCCGCAAGCGGAACTGGAACGCATCACGCTGCCTGCTTCCCGCCTCTCAGCCGACGATCTGCACGCGCTGTCGGCCATCATCGGCGAGGAGCATCTATCGGCGGAGCATAGAGCGCGGGTGACGCACGCTGTTGGCAAGAGCTACCCCGACCTGATGCGGCTGCGGCTGGGACAGCTCGAACGTGCCCCCGATGTGGTTGTTTGGCCGGAAGGCGAGGAGAAAGTAGCGGCGCTGGTGGCACTGGCCGTGCGACGAAACTGGGCCATCGTTCCCTACGGTGGCGGTTCCAGCGTCACTGGCGGCCTGGCAGCGCTGGGCGAGCGGCCGACGATCAGCCTCAATCTGGCGCGGCTCAACCAAATGATGTCCGTGGACACCGTATCGCACACAGCCACTGTGCAAGCAGGCATCTTGGGGCCGGCACTGGAGAGCGCATTGAACGATGAAGGGCTCACGCTGGGCCATTTCCCTCAATCCTTCGAATTCAGCTCGCTGGGCGGTTGGATTGCCACCCGCGCCGCTGGGCAGCAATCGCTGCGCTATGGCAAAATCGAAGAGATGGTGGAGTGGCTGCGGATGGTGACGCCGCAGGGGACGCTTGAGACGCGACACGTGCCCGCATCGGCAGCGGGACCGAGCATCAAAGATATGCTCATCGGTTCCGAAGGGGCCTTCGGGGTGATCACCCAGGCCACGATGCGGTTGCGCCCGTTGCCCGCGGCACGCGACTATCGCGGGTTGCTCTTCCGTTCCTACGCTGACGGAGTGGCTGCCATCCGAACTATGATGCAAGGTGATCGGCCACCGGCCATGGCTCGCCTCTCGGACGTCGCCGAGACCCGCGCCTACCTGGCCATGAGCCCGCCCAGCCGCGGCCGCACCGCTCGGCTGACGCAGGCCATCGGAAAACGCCTGATGAACCGGCGGGGCATCGCTCTGCGCGGCGCCTGCATCATGATCCTGGGCTGCGAGGGGGATGAACAGAGCGTGCCCGAGGACATGGATGCGGCACTGACTGTCTGTGCCGCGCACGGGGCCTTTCACCTTGGGCGCAGCCCTGGGGAAGCCTGGTACGGTGAGCGCTTCGCTTTGCCCTACCTGCGGGACATCCTGCTCGACCGCGGCGTGCTGGTGGACACGCTGGAGACGGCCACGACCTGGGACAACCTGCTGCCGCTTTACGACGCGGTGGGTCAGGCCATCGCTGAAGCCATCGAGGCCGAAGGAGTGAAGCCACTGGTCATGTGCCACGTCTCCCACGCCTATTCCGATGGTGCCTCGCTCTACTACACCTTCCTGGCTAAGCAGGTGGAGGGGCGAGAGATCGCCCAGTGGGAGTTCATCAAGCGCAAGGCGACCGAGGCCATCATGCAGCACGGCGGTACGCTGAGCCACCATCACGGTGTGGGGCACGACCATCGGCCCTGGCTGGAACAGGAGCACGGCCCTCTGGGTCTGGCCGCGCTGCGAGCGTTGAAACGGGCCTTCGACCCGCACGGGGTGATGAACCCTGGAAAACTTCTGGAGGAATGACAGGGGCTGGAGGGTCTGAGGGAACTGAGGGGGTCTGATGGGTCCCCCCTCAGACCCCTCAGCCCTGTCAGACCCTTGGTTTGCCATGAACACTTTCTCTCACCGCACCCGAACACAGAATCTCGTTCGCCTCGCCACCGAGCCTCTGGACCTGCTGGTCATCGGCGGCGGTGTGACGGGCACGGGCATCGCCTGGGACGCTGCATTGCGTGGCCTGCGTGTCGGCCTGTTGGAGAAGGTGGACTTCGGCAGTGGTACCAGTGGCCGCTCCGCCCGACTCGTCCATGGTGGCCTGCGCTACCTGGCCCATTTGCAGATCGGCATGGTTTACGAATCGAGCCGCGAGCGGCGCACGCTGCTGCGCATCGCCCCGCACCTGGTCAAGCCACTGCCCTTCCTATATCCGCTCTACAAGGGGGGCAAGGATCGTCATTTCGTAATCCGTGCAGGCATGTGGATGTACGACGCTCTGGCGTTCTTTCGCAACATTCACATCCACCGCATGCTGGACAAGGGGGAGACACTGGAGGCAGAGCCGAGCGTGGCCGCCGAGGGCCTGCTGGGCGCGGCTGAGTATTACGATGCCCATGTGGACGACGCACGACTGACGCTGGCCACGGCGCAGGCAGCACACCGTGCCGGTGCCCTGGTCGCCAACCATGTCCGCGTGATCAGCTTTCTGCGCGATGATGGGGGACAGATCAGTGGCGTGACTGCATGTGATGAGTCGACGGACAAGGAGATGCACATCACTGCCCGCGTGGTAGTCAACGCCACCGGCGTTTGGGCCGACGAGTTGATGGGAATGGACGAGCCGCATGCAGAGCGGCTGAGTCCCACCAAGGGCATCCATATTGTCGTGGATCGTCAGCGCTTGGCCAACCGTCATGCCATCGTCTTCACCTCGCCGCGGGATGAGCGCATGCTCTTCCTGGTGCCCTGGGGCCATCTGGCCTACATCGGCACCACCGAGACGGACTACGATGGCAGCCTGGATCGGCCCTACGCTACCGCCGAGGACGTCGAGTACTTGCTGGAGGCAACCAACCTGGCTTTCCCCAACGCTCGTCTGACAACAGATGACATCATCAGCACCTGGGCGGGCGTGCGCCCTCTCATCGGCGACGCGGAGGAAGAGGATGCCTACGACGTCTCCCGCGAGCACGAGATCTTCGAGAGCGAGACAGGCCTCATTTCCATCGCCGGAGGCAAACTGACCACCTACCGTCACATGGCGGAGCAGATCGTGGATCGGGTGGTGGCCCGACTGGCCGCTTGCTGCGGCGTCGGCGGCTTCCAAGAGTGCACTACCGATGCGATACCGCTGGATCCAATGCCGCTGACCGAACTGCGGCGGCTGGTGGATACAGGTGGACATAACACTACGACGGCCTGTCCACCGGAGGTGGTTGACCATCTCGTTGGCCGCTACGGCAGTCGCTACTGTGGTGTTCTCCAGCGCATCACCGACGAGTTGGCGCTGGGCGAGCCCATCGTGCCGGGCCTGCCCTACCTCTGGGCAGAGGTAGATCACGCGCTGGCTGAAGAGATGGCCGTAACTCTGCCTGATGTGCTGGTGCGGCGCATCCCACTCATCTACACGGCGGCGGATCAGGGACTGGACGTGGCGCGGTCGGTAGCCGAGCGTTTGGCTGCCGCGCTGGGCTGGGACGAAGCGGAGACCGCCCGCCAGCTCGCCGCCTACCGCGACGAGGTGGCGCTGACGAGGTTGTACAGATTGGGGCATGGTGGCTCATGAAACTGTTCGATGACACCCATCCCGAAGCGGAAGCGGTCTACGTTCGGCTGCTGAGCCAGGCTCCGGCCTGGAAGAAGATGGAGATCGTGAACCAGCTCTATCTGACTGCTGTCTCCATGGCCCGGGCGGGCATTCGCCGTCGCCATCCCAACGCCGACGAGGAGGAAATCCGCAAGAGATTGGCGCGCATGTTCCTGGGAGATGAGCTGGCCCGCAAGGTCTATGGGCCAGTTCCGGAGGGGAAGAAATGACGATGACTTCTCCATATGATGTCCTGCTGCGTGTGGTCGAGACGCTGGATACGCTCGACATCCCCTACATGGTCGCTGGCTCCTTTGCTAGCAGCGTTCACGGCGTTCCCAGAATGACTAACGATGCTGATATGGTGGCCGAAATCAGACTTGACCACGTTGTGCCGCTGGTGGCAAACCTGCAAGACGAGTTCTATGTAGATGGCGAGATGATCCGAGAAGCCATCAGACGACGGACATCGTTCAACGTCATCCATTTGCAGTCCATGTTCAAAGTTGATGTCTTCCTGCTCAAGCCAAGAACCTTCGATCAAATCGAGTTCGCTCGCCGTCGGAGGGAAGGATTGCTTGAGGATCGGGAGGAAAAGGTGTACGTCACGACGCCCGAAGGGATCATCCTATCCAAACTTGAATGGTATCGCATGGGAGGAGAGGTCTCGGGGCGACAGTATCGAGACGTGCTGGGGGTCATCAGGGAGCAAAGCGAAAGCGGAGCGCTCGATTGGAGCTACCTCACCCACTGGGCAGGTCAACTGGGTGTGGAGGACTTGCTGGAGAGAGCGCGTGGTGACGCTCTGGACGAGTTGGACACGGCCTCAGATCTCTCAGACTCTTGAGCCTGATTCCTAATGAACAAGAACCCAACACAGCGCTTCTGGGAAATCGACGCGTTGCGTGGCGTCGCTATCGTCATGATGGTTCTCGTCCACCTGCGGTACGACCTGGTCTACTACGGTGGATACCGTACCCCTCTACTCGTGTCAGCAGGCTGGATGAACTTCGCCCGCGCTACAGCCAGCATCTTCATGTTTCTGGTTGGTGTGTCGCTTACCCTTAGCTTCGCGCGAGCGACCAAGGGGGAACCCGGCGACAGGCAACTCTTCGCCAAGTATCTAAAGAGAGGGCTGACGGTATTTGGTTGGGGCATGGTCATCACCGTAGTGACCTGGGTTCTCCTGAGAGAGGGAGCTGTGTACTTCGGTATCTTGCACTTCATCGGCCTGTCCATCATTTTGGCCTATCCCTTCTTGAGGCTGCGGCTCCCCAATCTTCTGATCGGGCTCATTCTGATTGCTCTTGGCACGTATCTAAACGGCCGCACTTTCACCTTTCCCTGGCTCATGTGGCTGGGGTTGGTGCCCGAGCGCCTCACCAGTGTGGACTACTATCCCCTTATTCCTTGGTTTGGCGTTGTTCTCATAGGCGTGTTCTTTGGGAACCTCTTGTACCCGGACCATGGACGCAGGTTCCCGTTTCCCAACTGGTCTGGTGTGCTCCCGATTCGCTGGCTGGCCTTTCTAGGCCAGCACTCGCTGATGATCTACATGGTTCACCAGCCCATCATTATGGCCATGTTGTCGCTGTCGGGGGTCATCAACCCCGGATTTATGTAGAGCTTCGGCCCGCGTGCGCGCGGGCCGAGGACCGGAAAGAGGGACAATCTCTTGCAGGCAGAGAGCCAGGTTCTGCAAGACGAATCCAGCCAACGGGAGAGCAGGGTTGACTTTCTCAGCCTCCTGCAGCGGCTTCTGGACATCGTTGAGCGCTGGGACATTGCCGCGGTCCTCATCGCCTTCAACTTCATTGGCTTCGTGACAGGCATACTGTTCTGGTACGGAGACCACCTGTTCAACCGGGCGGCAGACCAGTGGTACTTTTGGCCCTTCATTCCCGATTGCCCGCTCTTCGCCGGCCTGTTCATCATCGCCTTTCTGGGCCTGCAGCGCGGCCGCGATTGGCGGCTGTTTTACACCATCACCGCCTACGGCCTGATCAAGTACGGCGTGTGGACAGTGGTCTACTCGGTGGGCTACTGGCTGGGAGGCGGGCCAGTGGAACCGATGAGCCTGGCCTTGTGCTTCTCCCATGTGGGCATGATCCTTGAGGGCGTGTACGTGAGTTACCGTATCATGTCGCCTCGAGGCGTCGGGACGGGAGGTGTGGCCTTTTCGCTGGCCGCAGGCTTCCGACAGCGTGACGTGTTTTTCGCCTTCGGCTGGTTCCTGCTCAGCGACTTCGTGGACTACGGACTGGGGCAGCATCCCATGTTTGACCCCATAGTAGTGCCTATAGCGCTGATCAAATGGCACACGATCTTCACGACCTTTGTGCTGGCAGCGCTCTACCTCGTTTTGAGCAGGCGGCGCTGCGCCGAGGCAGCTTACAGCAGTGAGAGGTGAGAGAACGATGGGTAACGATTTGAAGCATCTGGCCAAACGAGAAAGGGCAGCCTTGGAGGAGTATCTACGACGGCTACGACAAGAATACGAGGATCAAGTGCTGCGTGTCACGCTTTTTGGCTCCAAGGTGCGGGGAGATTTCGATGAAGAGTCGGACGTGGATCTGTTGATCGTCATCCGCAGTGATGATCGCTGCACCTATCGGCCTATTGAGCGCATGGGCACCGATATTGCCCTCAAGTATGGCGTGGTCCTTTCGGAACTGATTATGGGGCCGAGACGATACGAACTCAACCGGCAGTATCGTTCCCCTCTGTACAGAAACATCGAGCG
>DFBV01000017.1:0-1404 GCA_002366755.1 Anaerolineales bacterium UBA3071 | reverse complement strand
CTGGAGAGGTGTCACGAAGACCTGAGATTCGCTCGCCTGTTGTTACAGCAGGGAGGATATCGTCAATCCATCAATCGGGCGTACTACGCTGCGTTCGTTCTTACGACGGCCGTATTGGCTGCCCTTGGCATTGAGCGGCGAAAGCATTCCGGCGTGGAGTCTGCTTTCAGTCAATACCTGGTGAAACCGGGGCTGATTGAGCCTGAGTATGCAGACATCTATCGGCGGGCCAGAAGGTGGCGGGAGGATGCTGACTACGACGACTTTTCTGAATTCACTCACCAGGATGCCCAGAGCATTCTGGACGAGATCGAGCGCTTCGTTGCTCGCCTACAGCGCTATCTACATGAAGTGGGGGCGATAGACGAGCCAGATGCCGAAACGAATCGGTCGCTGGGAGGCCCAAATGACAGTTGATCCCAAGATTCAGACTCTGCACGACATGCGGGAGCGAGCCAAGCTAGGCGGTGGGCAGGCGCGCATTGATCGCCAGCACGCTCGCGGCAAGCTGACTGCCCGCGAGCGTATCGAACGGCTGCTGGACACCGGCTCCTTCCGCGAGCTGGACATGTTCGCCACCCACCGCACCGTGGGCTTCGGCATCGAGGAGAGGAAGTACCTGTCCGATAGCGTGGTTACCGGCTGGGGAACCATTGATGGGCGGCTGGTCTATATCTTCTCCCAGGATTTCACCGTCTTCGGCGGCAGCCTGGGTGAGGTGCACGCCGAGAAGGTGTGCAAGATCATGGACATGGCCATGAAGAACGGCGCGCCGGTCATCGGCCTCAATGATTCGGGCGGGGCGCGCATTCAGGAGGGTGTGGTCTCGCTGGCCGCCTATGCCTACGTCTTCCTGCGAAACGTGCTGGCCTCCGGCGTAGTGCCGCAGATTTCGCTCATCATGGGGCCGTGCGCGGGCGGCGCCGTCTACTCACCAGCCATGACCGACTTCACGATCATGGTCAAGGGTACCAGTTTCATGCACATCACCGGGCCGGAAGTGATCAAGGCCGTGATGCGGGAGGAGGTGACTTCAGAGGAACTGGGCGGGGCCATGACCCACAATAGTAAAAGCGGCGTGGCCCACTTCGCCGCCGAGGACGAGGATGACTGTTTAGCGTTCGCGCGGCGACTGCTCAGCTACATGCCGCAAAACAACATGGAAGACCCACCCTTCGTACGCACCGCCGATCCCGCCGAGCGCATGGACGAAGCGCTGGATAGCATTGTGCCCGACAGTCCAATGAAGCCCTACGACATGAAGGAGATCATCCGCCGCGTGGTGGACGATGGCGAGTTTCTGGAGGTGCATCAGCACTGGGCGCAGAACATCATTATCGGCTTCGCGCGGCTGGGCGGCTTCTCCGTGGGTATTGTGGCTCAGCAGCCCATGGTGCTGGCAGG
>DFBV01000118.1 GCA_002366755.1 Anaerolineales bacterium UBA3071 | reverse complement strand
GCGAAGAGTGGGGCTGGGAGCCGAGCTACGACCTGGCGGCCATGACCGTAGACATGCTGGAGAAACTGGGCCAGCGATACGCGGAAGGGAAGCTGTGAGATCAATGTCATTAAGTTAAGGTTGTAGCATAGGGCCTTGTGCCCGTTTGTGCTGCCTAAAGACGCCCACAACGGGCCAAACTACGCCTAACTAGATGACATTGACTATGAGATGAGCGCACCTGCCATACATCGTGAGGCTTTCTGCCAGCTGGCAAGATCGAATTGGATGAGGAGCAGCTTTCGCGATCCAAAGCCACCCGCCGCAAGCGGTTAAGTGTCACTACGATAGCTCATCTCAATGCAGGGAAAGAAAGGAGTGGTATCACATGACTGACAAACTGGACTTCATCCGCGAAGACGTGGAGAGCCTCAAGGAGAGCGGACTGCTCATCAACGTCCGCACGATGGAGTCGGCCGCCGACGCCTGGATGGTCGTGGACGGCCGACGGGTGCTTAACTTCTGCACCAACAACTATCTGGGGCTGGCCAACCATCCGAAGATGAAGGAAGCGGCCAAGCGGGCCATTGACGAATGGGGCGTGGGGCCGGCAGCGGTGCGCACCATCGCCGGCACGCAGGGTCTGCACCTCCAACTGGAGCGCAAGCTGGCCGAGTTCAAGGGGGTAGAGGACGCCCTCTACGTTCAATCGGGCCTATGCGCCAACCAGGCTGCCATCCCGCCGCTGGTGGGCCGCGAAGATGTCATCTTCTCCGACCGGCTCAACCACGCCTCCATCATTGACGGCTGCCGGCTGGCGCGGTCCAAGATCGTGGTCTACGAGCACTGCGACCCTGTGGACGCCGAGCGGGTGATCAAGGAAAACATCGGCAATTACCGCCGGGGGCTGCTGGTCACCGACGGCGTCTTCAGCATGGACGGCGATGTCGCCCCCCTCGACAAGCTGTACGAGGTGGCCGAGAGGTATGGGGTGATGACCATGGTGGACGACGCACACGGCGAGGGAGTACTGGGCCGCGGCAAGGGCATCGTGGCCCACTTCGGCCTGCACGGCAGGTTCGATCTGGAGATGGGCACCCTTTCCAAAGCCTTCGGCGTGGTCGGGGGAAGCCTGGCGGGCAAGAAGATCATCATAGACTACCTGCGGCAGAAGGCTCGCCCCTTCTTGTTCTCCAGCGCCGTCACCCCGGCGGACACTGCGGCCTGTCTTGCGGCCATAGAATTGGTGGAAGAATCGCCGGAGTTGGTGGACAAGCTGTGGGAGAACGCAGAGTACTTCAAGGCGGGCATGAAGGATTTGGGCTTCGACACCGGCAAGACGGAGACGCCCATTGTGCCCGTGATGCTGGGTGAAGCGGTTCTGGCCAAGACCTTCTCCCGCCGCCTGTTCGAGGAGGGGATCTTCGCTATGGCCCTGGGCTTCCCCACCGTGCCGCGAGGGAAGGCTCGCATTCGGGTGATGAACACCGCTGCCCATAGCCGCGAGGACCTGGACATCGGCCTGGTTGCTTTTGAGAAGGTGGGCAAGGAGTTGGGGGTCATTTGACGCCGCGCACCAATTGTGGTATCATGGTGGACGGAACGGAAGATGGACGGCATTATGTAAGGAGGCGGGCTATGGGCGAGAGAACTCGTGTCATCGTTGCTGTGATGCTAACGCTGGCCGCGATCGGTGCGGTCGGCCTGACGGGCTGCACGCGGGAGAAGCCGGCGCCAACGTCGCAGCCGGACTGGGTGCCGCCCACAGCTACAGCCGTGGTCACCACACCTGGGCCGACGGTGGGAGCTACAGTTATCAGCGTGGAGGAGACGCCGAGCGGCCCTGAGCCCGCGCCAACATCTCCGCCTGAAGCCTCCCCCACGCCGCTGCCATCAACACCATCTGCTCCTGTGGTGCTGCCGACTCCTGCGCCATCCACGCCTGTCCCCGCGGAACCCACCTTCACCTACGTCGTGGGACCAGGCAATACCCTTTTCTCCATCGCCCGGCGCTACGACACCACGGTTGAGGTATTGGTGGATCTGAATAGCCTGGCGAGCGCCGATGACATCCAGGTGGGGCAGGAGTTGAGGATCCCAGGCACGGCCCCGACGCCGATTCCGACGGAACCCCCTGTGACTACGGTGCACGTCGTGCAGGGGGGAGAGACTCTGCACACCATCGCCCTCCGTTATGGGGTGACGGTGATAGATATCATGGCCGCCAATGGGATCACCAACCCCGATCGCATCTACGTCGGGCAGCGGCTGACGATCCCCGGCGGAACTGCGCCGCCAGCGCCTGTACCTGACATCCACGTCGTGCAGGCGGGCGAAAGGCTCTTGGACATCGCTCTGCGCTATGGCGTGGGCCTGCGGGCTCTGCAGACTGCCAATGGGATCAGCGATCCTGACCACATCTATGTCGGGCAGCGGCTGGTGATTCCCTGAGACAGCCACGGCCTGTTGATCATGACCAAGGCGCCACCCTGTACAGCAGGGGTGGCGCTTTGCTGTTCTGTCAGACGTTTGGCGGGCAGCCGTCTGCCAGTTATCAAGCGCGTTCTAGGGTATTGTGCGACAATGTACCCGCGCGGCTCGTAATGGGCCGCCATCACAAATCACACATTGAGGAGGGTTCTTATGAGTAAACTCGTCGCTGCAACGTTCTTTGCCCTGTTGGTGGGCGTGGGTCTCACGGCCGCTGTGGTGGGCATCACTGGCCGCACACGCAAGCCCAACTGGCGACGTGGCCTGATCATCGGGCTGATCGGATTGTTGGTGGTCTTCCTGGTGTCGGCGGTCCTGGATTCTTTCACCCAGGTGCAGTACGGTACCGTGGCCGTGGTCACGCAGTTC
>DFBV01000121.1 GCA_002366755.1 Anaerolineales bacterium UBA3071 | reverse complement strand
TGTTCCGCCTCTGCTTGGGCCTGTTCCCTCCTCTGCAAGGCGACCATGCGATCCTTGATGGCCTGCACCACTTCCGTGGGCGGTTCCGCGCTCTGCATCTGCACGGTGATGAACTCCACGCCGTAGGGCTCCTCTTTGACCCGCAAGGCCTCCATCACCTCTTGGTTCATGGCCGCCCGGCTGTGCATCACCTCGGTCATCGGCTTCGTGTTCACCACGTCCCGTAGCTTGCCCTGCACGAATTCGAAGACGATGCGCTCTGGGTCATCCACCTCCAGGGCGAAGCGCTGGGGATCGGTCACGTGGTAGGTGTACTCCAGCGAGACGACCATGGTCACGTCGTCCGAGGTCATGGCCGGGATACGTTCCACGTACCCCAGCCGCTCGTTGACCTTGACGATGATCACTGTGTCCCAGAGGGGGATTTGCGTGTGCCAACCGGGCTCATTCACGCCGATGAAGCGGCCGCCGCGCAGATGCAAGCCCCGTTCGTAGGGCTGGATCTTGTACACCACCGCACGGGCGATGCCCAGGACGGCGACGATCAGGATGGCCGCCGCCAGGAAGACCACTGCCGCTTTGAATAGCCGGTCCAGAGTGGTGGGTCCCCTCTTCGCCGGTGGCGAGATGCTTGCTTGTTCGCTTGTCATAACTTGACCTCCTGTGTCAACGGTAGTTGTGAGCCAGAGGCGAAACCTCTGGGAGATGATTTGCCAGGGTGATGGCCCGGGCCGCGGCGTGTCGGCCATGATCTTTGGTGACCAGCCGAGCCGCCGGGCCGCGTGGGCCAGCAGCCGGGCGACGCCCAGCAACAACATCGGCCCGAACAGTATGACCAGCCCCAGAAGCCAAAGGATGGGAATGGGAAAAAGAACGCTGGAGTGGAATTCACCCACGGCAAGGGTAGCGGAGACGACGAAAGCTGTCTGGCAGAGCAGCACGCCGGCGACCAGCAGTCCCCAGCGGGCGCGGGCCGTGCGCAGCCATCCGAAGAGGGCGCTGGTTCCAGCGGCGAAAAGGACCGGGGCCAGAGTTGCCGTCGCCAGCGGACCGAGCATATCGCCGAGCATATCGCGCTGAACGGCGAGGAACAGCGGCGCAGTCAGCGCGGCATGGGGGAAAACGGTGTAAGCGGCCAGCAGCCTGTCGCGCCGGGCGACCAACGGCCCCCCGATGAGGTAGGGGAGAAAGGATAATGCCAGCAACGGCAGTCCAATGGTGAGGAAGCCCAGAGCGCTGGGACCCAGCCAGCGCTCTACCAACCACATGGTCAACGCCAGTGGCAGCGCCACCAGTTCGTAGATGGCGAAGCCCAGCCAGGGATAGAACCAGCGGGGCCTGCCCCGCCGCCAGCCGACCAGCGCGCCGGCCAGGAAGATCAGCCGCAGCCCCCAGCGCAGCAGCCACCACAGGGCCGGAACGGCTGGGCGTAGCGGCTGCACGCTGTCCAGCGCCGCCGCCAACCCCGGAAAAGCCAGCAGCAACAGGTAGGGCAAAGCGCAGAGCAGCGACTCTTGCCAGTCCCAGACCGAAGTGGTTTGTTGTTGAGATGACTCATCCGTGCTCGGTTCGTTCGTCATCGTCGTTACCTGACAGACGCTTGGGGTTTTCGGAAACCTTCCCAATCTACCAATCTACCAATCTACCAATCTACCAGCCTATGGCTGCGGCGGAGGGCCAGCATCCTCAGGGATGGTCGGGCCGTCCGGCAAGCTGCGCAGGTAAACGCAGTCCACGATCTTCACGTCTTCCCACACGTACTCCTGAGCCTCGAAGGCGGGGATGTCTTTGATCCAGCGCTTCTGGCCATTCTCCAGAGCGTAGATGTGGGGGCTGCCGCGGCACTTGAGGAGCACGTGGATGGGCCGACCTTTCTCGAACTGCTCCAGGAAGCCGTCATCCACGATATGAACCTGCTCCCAGCGGTAGTTGAAGAACTCAAACGCCTCCAGGCTGCTGATCCAGCGCAGCTTATCGTCTTGCAGGACGTATATGTCCGGCCCGCTGCCTTTGAGCACCAGGCCGTCGCGGATGACCAGAGAGGCGGTGTCTGGCATGATGCGGGCCAGGCTGGTGCCGTAGCGGTTGACGGGGATATTGACCAACACCACCAGCGCGGCCAGTACCAGCAGCAACCGGCCCAGCGTGCGTCCCAGGTTGACACTGGGCAGTGGCAGTGGCGGCCTCCAGCCTTCCTCGCCAGGACGGGGCTCCCGGGGCGGCTTCGAGACAGGAGCAGGCCGAGGTTCGGGCGCTTCAGGAGCAGGGGGGCGAGGGGGTTGGGGAGTAGAGGGGCTGGGGAGCGGAGGAGCTTTCACCGCTGCACCCTGGCCCTCCAGCACCTCTGCACTTCTGCGTGCCGCCTGCCGTTCCAGCAAAGCCTCCAGCAGCAAGTCCAATATCTGCTCAGCGGTCGAAGGCTTCAAGGAAGCGGGCGGCCTCTCTGCTGATTTGTGATTTGCTGATTTGCTGATTTGCTGATTTGTTGATTTGCCGATTTGCCGATTTGCCGATTTGTTCATTTTATTTCACCATCACGAAGCCCAGAATCTCGGCGAGGCTGACCAGGACATTGGCATAGAAGTTGCCTCCAAGCTGCCGGAAGAGCTCGAACTTCATGCTGGGAGCGCCGACGAAAGGACGCAGCGTCCAGGCCATCTGGCTGCCCACGAAACCGTAGACCAATACCCAGACGCGCATCACCCACTGGCGAGAGCGCTCGCCCCCATTGCTTCTGCCCGAAGCTGACACCACGCGCATCCCCTGGCTGAGGAAGACCACTCCCGTGCTGCCAGCGATGGCGAAGACGGCCACGTTGAGCAGCTTGAACAACTCCATTACTCAAACTGAAATACGTCCTGCCCTTGTCGACTCCACAGACCACTCCTAGCAGATCTGTTTCGTCTACTTTTCAACCAGGAACTTCCCCAGCGCCACCCGTGTGAGTGGCCCATCCTTGCCGAAAATCACTAGCCCCATATCGGGCGAAAATCGATAGGGGCAACATGCGCCAGGCGCAGCCACTCCGCAAAACGTAGAAAACGGCGTTGACAATCTCGATGTGCTACGCCTTACTAGCCTGGCCGCTAAGGTTGGGGCCGAAGAGAGAGAACGATAGATCTCTACGACGCCGGAGCCAGTGACAGACGGAACACGGGAGCCCGTCTCACCGGCCGTTCGGTTTCCGGATCAAGAGCAAACAGCGCATCCAGCACGTGCAAATCCAGCACCGCATATCCACACACCGGGCAGACCAAGGCCGGCAAGTCTTCCACTACCATAGGCTTCCTGTTTCGCAAGAACGTATGGACGATCCGGCGTTCTTCCATCTCGCCGGGACATCCCTGAACAACGCACTTCATCGTTTGTGACCTCCTCGCAAGGTGGGCGTGATCCATTTGGGTGGGCGGGGCTCACATACGGTGATGATCGTGACCGGCAGGTCCGAATAGGAGGCGACGATGTGCAGGTCGCGCCCAGCTTCAGTGTGACCATATATCAGGCACGATGGCCCCAACCACCAATCTGGGTAATCCTCAAGCAGTTGTGCGTTGAGCATGGCTGCTTCTATCTCGGGCGGGGTGATGTGTTCAGCCAACGCTTCCTCAGCCGCGTGTAGCGAGATCTTGAGTTGTCTTCCTCTGTACCGCCCGCTTGAACAGATCCAGAATGGATGCTGTGTCCAATTCAGCCCTCCGTTGGCATAGGCATTGGCCACGGTCCCAACTGGATCGCAGATCAGGCTATGCCCGGCAACTGTATTATGCTCTACCGTGGTCATTGTGTCAAGTCTGTTCCAACTCCAGACAGACGCGCAGCAGGAAGTATACCGCCGGGTTTTGGGCCGCCTGGTCGCTGGGGTTGGGGCCGAAGAGGTCCAGGTCGATCAGCGTCAGGTCAGGGATGCCGCGCTCGTCGGCCCGGTTGCGGATGATGCGCTCTGTGACTTGCATTCAGAGTTCCCTCAGCACGTCAGCGTTTTCGCGGATGCGCCATCAAGCGTCCGGGGCACCCCCGGCAGGTCCGTTCATTGGCCAGCTCACTCTTTGGTGATGTCGGATTGAACAGACTCATGGAGCATATCTACTATATTCCTTACTTCCTCGCAACCGTCAATCACGCGCCGATAGAGATGTTCTGCTTCGGCCACGTCGCCCTCGCTTTCGGCCAATATCGCCCATTGTCCCATCGGTTTGGTGATGCTCGTCCGGTTTCCGAGCTCCTCATACCCCGCAAAGAGAACGAGACCACGTTCACTTCTTTGTGCAGCAGCAGCAGCGCGCTATGGCCGGCGATGTCAATTGCATATTGCCGAAGAGCGCCAGTTGCTCTGTGTGGATGCGAGGGATGTCCATCAACGGCTGATCTTCCTTGGTGACCAGCAGTCGTTCCCCCTGTCGCCGCACAACGGATCCCTGTTCACGTACATACACTACGCTCATGTTATCATCTCCCATTGGCAAATCAGCAAATCGGCAATGGGAAAGCCACCGATTGCCCTCTGGCGAGAAGTAGAGTATAATTGATTTGCGTTTTTCCTCCAGATTTCTAGAAAGGAACCAGGCCATGACACTGACTAGAGCACTCGACGAGACGGTCACGGTGACCGAAGTCCGGCGACGGCTATCAGAGATCCTCGACCAAGCCCATCGAACCCGGCGGCACTTCGTCATCCTGAAAGCTGGTCAGCCCAGGGGAGTCATGCTGGGCACTGACGAATACCTTCGCCTGCGGGAACTGGACTTGCGTGAACAGCGCCGTCGGCATGTATTGGCTCAGCTCCCCGAGGCAGGCCGCTTGCCCGAAGAGTGGCAGGCTAGCTTCGAGACCTTGAAACGCATCCGTGACAAAGCAACTCCCCTCTCCGACGACGAACTGGACGCCTTGGTGAACGAAGCGCTGGTTGAGATCCGCACCCCCTTCCCAGAAGCGGCACAATGATGCAGGCCGAACCCCTGGTCGTCGTCTGCGACACTAACGCTCTACTGCCCCTGCTGGTCGGTCGCACGCGGCGAGCGCTCTCATTGCAGCAAGCCTGGCAGGACAAGCGTTTCGTTCTCGTGGTCACTCCTCCCATTTTGGAGGAATTGACGCGGGTCATGCAATACCCCAGAGTGGGGCGCAGCCTGGGCTTGACTCGCCGGAACATAGACGAGGCCTTGTGCAACTTGCGTCGGCGAGCTCGCAACCTGCCCGGGCTATACGAGGGCGTCACGACCATACAGGATGACCTATCCGATAACATCACCTGGCCTGCGCCCTGGAAATGGGCGCTTACTACCTGGTCAGTCAGGATGCCCATCTTCTCAATCTCAAATACTACCACGGCACTCAGATCATCTCCCTGTCCCAGTTTGCCGCTATCCTCCGCTAGCTGCCATCCGCCATCTGCCATCAGCTACAGCCGGTAGTGCTCATTGCGCACGAAGAAGTAGCCCAGGAACTTGAAACCCTGGTCGAAGTGCACGATGCGCGTCTTACCCTCGTTCAGGTTCAGCTTGAGCCGCGCCAGCGTCCGCCCTGCTTCCGTTTTCGCTTTCTGCGCCTCTCGCTTGCGCCGGCAGCAGATCACCAGATCGTCGGCGTAGCGCACCAGCCGGTACCCCCGCCATGTCAAGGCCACATCCAGCGGGTGCAAGTAGACGTTCGCAAGCAACGGCGAGAGCACACTCCAGCACCCAGCGGTGGCCCGCGTCGCGGTGTGATAGCACGGCTTGCACGGCGTCTTCCACACCTCGCCCTGGCCGGAAGCTGTAGCTACACTCCAGGAACCCCGCTTCGAACGTTGGGGCAATGGCCTCGTACACCACCCGCTGGGCCACCCGATCCCGCAGCGCCCACAGCGCCAGTGGCCGCCAGTCGCCTTTGGGCTTGGGCACCAGCACTCGCTTGACCGGCTGTGGCCGGTATGTGCCCTTCATCAGCTCCTGCCGCAGCGCTTCCAGTTGCTCCTGCGGATCGGCCTCAAACCTCCGGATGTTGACGCCGTCCACGCCGGCGGCTCCGGCGTTGGCCCGCACCACCCGCCAGGCCCGCCGCATGGCCTCGGGCGAGAAGAGCGCCTCTGGATCAGTCCTAGCCACCACTGGCGGACTGGCTGGTCCGTATCGTATGTCTGAACGCTTGGCAAGAACACACATCGCCAGAAAGCGCTGTACAGGCTGACAGGCGAGACGCGACAGTGAAGTCAGCCTTTGTGCCCTCGCCCAGCCGGGTGCATAATCAGGTCACTCGTGGCCAACACTGTGCCAGAATATGCAGCAGGGCCTTTGGTCACCGGATGCTGACTGTGCGGGAGGAAGCACTGGTGGGTAGGAGAGCAAGACTCGCAGCCTTGATCGAGGAAGCGATGGTGGACTGTTACGGTGAAGATGAGCAGTTCTGGGGGCTCTTCTACACTTTGGATGAGCAGTTGTGCTTTCCATGCAGGCCATGGTCCTGGGCGAGGCCGTGACCGTCGTCGGGTTGGATGGCGAACGTAGCGGCTTACGTCGGGGTATCATTGCCCGCGTACGCAAGGGCGGTTTGGAATACACTGCTGCACTGGCGGAATTGGACATCGTGGAGTCCGATCCGGTGAGTGCGGAGTGGCTGGGAGCATATCGGTGCTGGCTGGGCGACGAAGGATAGGACTGGAGGAATGGTCCGGTTGCAGCGGCGACTTGACAGATGTTTCACTCTGTGCTACGCTTTCAGCGTACGTTGAAAGCCTGTCTGCCACAGGCAGGCATGAAAACGGGTGAAGCACATGGATTCAGAAGCAGAGGTCAAGGCACAAGTCATCAGCCGCTTGAGAACCTTGCTGCCTCAGTTGGAGATTGAGGAGCTACAAGCAGACCGATCTTTTCAGGGATCCACCTTTGACTTCGTGGCCAGGGTGAGGATCGGCCAGGTGAGGAAAACTCTCCTGGGCGCGGTCAGATCCTCCGGACAACCCCGCTTTCTCCGCCAGGTGATCGCTCGGTTCAGGGAGGGCGGAATCGCCAGCGGCGACAGCTACTTCGTCATTGCCGCCCCATATCTCAGCCTGAGGGGAATGAAGATCTGCCGCAGCCATAAGGTGGGCTGCGTGGACTTGGTTGGCAACTGCTACCTGGAGTTCGATGACGTCTACATTGAGCGCATCGTGGAGGAAAAGCCCAAAGCGGTCAAGCGGATGATCAAGAGCCTATTCACCCCCATCTCCTCGCGCATCGTGCGAGCCATGCTAGAGGAACCTGATTGGGTGTGGAGACTGACGGAACTGGTCGAGGCCACGGGCGCTAGCTTGGGTCAGACCTACAACGTTTCTGAGAAGCTGGCCGCCGAAGAGTTCGCCCGCAAGCGCGCCCGAGAAGGGGTGGTCCTGATCGACCCCGCCGGGCTGCTGGACGCCTGGCGGGAGGAATATACCATCACCGCGGTAAACCAGGTGCATAGCTTCCACTCGTCGGAGCGAGACCCCACTCGGCTGATGGCCAAGGTAAAGGAGGCTGCCGAGAGGCTGGGGGACACCTATGCCTTTACCATCCATGCCGGGGCTTCACTGATCGCCCCCTTTGTGCGTTTCCACGACGTCCACTTCTACATTGCCTCTGACCCCGATGCCTGGGTCCACGAGCTTGACCTGCACGCGGTGGAATTTGGCGGTAATACCCACCTGTTGCGTCCCTACGATGATGGTGTGTTCTACTGCCTGCGCTCACCCCAGGGGATGGCGGTGGTGGGAAACGTTCAGTTGTATCTGGACCTCTACGGGTACCCGGCTCGGGGGTGTGAGCAGGCAGAGTCTCTGCGGGAGAAGGAGATCGGTTACTAGGGAGGTAGCATAGTGGCAAGGAGTTTTGACCAAGATGGGGCGCTTGTCAGGCTCTCGCTGTCGGTCTACCTGGAGTTGATGACCATGCTGGGGGCGTATCGAGAGGCCATGGTGTTGGTGGGAGGCTGGGCTCCTGACTTCATCTTGGAACGGTGTGGGCGGGAGGAGAGGTTCATCGCCGACGCCTTCGTGAACGTCAGCGAGTTCATCAGAGGCTTGGAGGAGTGACTGCCCTCTCTGGAATACCGCTCCTGCTGGCTAGAGACAGAGGCAGCCCGTCGCTTGAGCGACCGTTGGCTTCCGCTTAGCTGAACCCTGCTTCGCGCGGCAGGCCACAGAGCGTCCGCCTTGTTCGACGAATTGTGCTGCAAAGCCGGAACAATGTACATGATGAGATATCTGGCGACACGGGGACAGGCAAAACGGGCAGAGATTCGCCTCTGCGCGTTTTCTGTGTTGGTTCTGGTCGGGAAACGATCCCGTGCCAACAGAAAGCGGGTGGAGCGTGTAACTCCACCCGTTCTTCTGTTTGGCACTTGGCTGATCTTCATTGCTTCCTTCGCTGTCGCCTCTGCCGCTCTCGCTTCTGCCTGCATCGGATGTCGCTGCGCAGCTTCCGCAATAGGCGCTCGTCGTACTCTGTGAAAGGACGAGGCTGCATATCCTCGGGCAGGATAGCTCCCCTGGCAGCCATGTACTGGGCAGCCAGGTTACAGTAGATCTCTGCCCACTCGTGGCTCAGAGGAGCAGACAGCCCAGCGGTGAACATGTAGCAGAGCACCTCGGCCAGGGTGGCCAGGTCATCGTCGCCACCGCTAACAGCGCGAACCACCCGTTCCTCGGTGACCGCTTCCTGCAGCCATGCTGGGATGTGTCGATCCCAGCCGCCCGGCCAGACGATGAGAGGGTAGTTCACATCTTCCGGTCCCGGGGGCAGCAGGGGAAGCTGTGTCGCCTTCATGGTCCACCTTCTCTGCACTGCCAGATGTGGACGTTCCTGGGCAACACGCTGATGATGGGTTGCACCTCAGCGATGCTCAGCTTGCCATTGCCGATGCCTGGGAAGTTGAGGTCCACCCGCTGGTCTGGATGCTGCTTCAGCCAGGCCTGGAGCATCTCCGTCGAGAGACGGATCAGCTCCGGGTCGGCATCCTCCCAGTAGCGCAGCTTGACCTGGAAGAGACCCAGCTTCGCTTCAGGCCAAGGGGGGCTGACCAGCAGGCCATATCGGCGTCCTGGCGTGCGCAGCGTTTTGGCCAACGCTCTGTCGAGGCCAGGGAAGCGGTCACGAGCCTGGCGGGCCATGCCCCGGCCCATGACCAGCTTGCCGCTGGCGCTGAAGCTGCCGTTGGTGGTGATCAGGAAGAGATCGGAGATCTCCCACGCTGACCACATATCGCCAACCTCATAGATGCGTACTCGCTTGCTCATGGCTTGCCTCTCCTCTCCCTGGCGGCCTTAGCAGCCTGCTTCCACCGCTTCTTGGTCTCCTCGAACAGTTCGCTTATCCCGGGATCCGCTGCCCAGCGTGCTCCGACCAGCCCAAAAGCCAGAACCACGAAAGCCGTGATGGGGTCGAGCCCCAAGGTCACCGCCGTGCCGACTTTCCCTCGGATGTCGAGTTGCTCGCCCCGCATGGTGGCTCGAAGGCCCAGGCCGGTGGCCAGTTGTTGGATCTCTGCCAGTACGCCAGGGTTCTTCTGCCATACCCGCAGGCAGAGGTCGGGCAGGGACGCGAGGGTGCGTTCGTCAGCCATCTCACGTCCCTCCGAAAAGGCTGAGTTGCACGGGGCCAGGCAGATCTTCTGGCTGGAAGAGAGGGGGCTGTGTTCCCTCCACCATCTCCTGCAGTTCGCGCAGATGGGCGATGATCTCCTCGCTGCCCTCCTGGAGCTGCCGTAGCAGCACTTGCGGAGAAGCCAGCTCCTGTTCCTCTTCCTCCTCCACCTTCTCTGTGAGCGCCAGGCCAGTGCCGTTGGCACCTGCTTTGCGCAGCAGGAAGCCTTTCACCGCTGCTTTGGTGAAAGCGAAGGGGACGTTGGGCAACCTGAAGTCGCCGGTGACGCTGACCCCTTGCTCCTCCATCCAGCGGTTCATGGGCCCCCAGCGGTTGCCGCCGAAGGCCATGCTGGGCAGGATGAGCGCCGCCGTGCCGCAGGGCTTGAGCAGCCGCACGATGGCCTCGATGCTGAGGAACTCGGCCATCTTGCCGTTGAACTCCAAGCCTTTGCCCGTCCCCCGCCCAGCGGTGTCGCCGAAAGGCGGGTTGGTGATGATCAGGTCGAAGGCGGCCTCGTGTTCCTGCCAGGTGGCCCACATGTTGGCCTGCTGGGCGGTGATGTCTGGGTGCAGGATGCGGAAGATGGCGATCATCTCCGCTTCCCACTCCCAGGCATGTATCTCTGCCGGCCCGTATTGCCCGATCTCCTCGACCAAGTTACCGATGCCGGCGCACGGTTCGAGCACTCTAGCGCCAGGGATCAGGGAAGCCACCTGCTGCACCAGCGCCTGAGCCATCTCCGGTGGCGTCAGGTGTGCGGCCTTGCCGTTCACGGCGTGCCACGGGGGGATGTACTCCCGCAGCATACGTTGGCGCAGGGGGGCATCCAGCACAGGGGGTTCCTGGGGCGGCTCGTAGCCCTCGTCGGGCCAGTTGTAGTACCCCTGGCCGTTGCGCCGGAAGCCCAAGGCCTCCAGCAGCCGGGCCCGCTCCCGCCGCTTGCGCTTCGACAGGTTAGCCATCGCCTGTCTCCTCCACCAGGTCGGCCAGGTTCTCCTCCACATTCACGGTCCATGTGGCTCGCTCCCAGACCACCGCTGTCACCCCGGTAACGGGGATCTCGTCGCAGTAGTCCAGGTAGTGGCTCCACGTGAAGAGCCGCAGGTCGTCGGGGAGACCGCCGTCCTCGTCCCTCTGGCCCGTGAGCCAAGCGACGATAGCCGACCGGATGGCCTCGACGGCCGCCTCCTCGTCGCCCAGGGTATGGGTGACGCTGAGTATCAGCGGAGGGTCGCTGCATACGTCGGAGGCCAGGATCACGAACCGCTTTCTCTCTATTGTCTGATTGAGCATGTTTCTCTCCTGTTGTCTGAGTGTTGTCTGGTGACACTGGGGATGGGGCCGAGGCTCCAC
>DFBV01000232.1:2656-4890 GCA_002366755.1 Anaerolineales bacterium UBA3071 | reverse complement strand
GAACCCGATGACCACATCCACGATGTCTTCTTGCAGGATGCGGGCCGCTTCCTGACGAATGGCAGGAATGAGTTGGTTCATGGATTTTCTCCCACCGGGATCGCTCGTGTGACCAGCCGCCTGATCGGACCTATGGCACGGATGGCCTCCTCCAGGTCGGCCAATTCCTGCTGGATGCGCCCGCGCTCGCTGAGGTCAATCCAGGCAAAGCGCATTCGTTCTTCTTCCATCCCCAGATAGGTCAAAAAGCGCCAGAATTCGTCCAACTGGCGGCGAGCGCCCAGGTTGCCTTCCTTGTAGTGGCACTTTTCCGGCTGGCAGCCACTGATCAGCAGCCCATCGGCCCCACCCTGTATGGCGTTCAACACAAAAAGCGGGCTGATCCGGCCGGTGCAGGGCACACTGATCAACTTGATGTGCGGTGGCAACTGGGTATCCATCCATCTCTGGTCAGCTTCACAGTAGAGGCTGTATTGACACTGAAAGACGACGATACGAGGTGTCCACCTGTTGTTCATTCCGTCACCTCCACAAGGGGGCCGCCCATCCATGCCCACAGCTCTTCCATCAATACCTCATTCGAGAACTCCTCCAGCAGCCCGATGGAGGTCGAGCGGCAACTGGCTGCGCACAGCCCACAGGCCATGCAGTGGTTGGCGTCAACGCGGGCCACGGTGCGGGTTTGGCCCATGACTTGGGTCTCCACCAGGGTGATCGCCTCGTAGGGACATACCTCGACACACAGTCCACAGGCCACGCAGGTCAGTTCGTCCACCACTGCCGTCTTGAGGGGAGCGGCATGCCCTGCCTGAAGGGCCAGTTCCTTGATGGCCAGGAGGACGCCCGAGATGTGAATCTCTTGGGGACAGGCCGGATAGCACAGGTCACAGGCTGAGCAGAGCCAGGTGGTCTTGTCCTCGAAGGCTTCACGTTCCATGCCCATCACAGCTTTTCGGATCAAGCGACGTGGGTTGTATTCTGGTTCGACTTTCTGTTGGATCATACACTTGCTGACGCACGTGCCGCAGGAATAGCACATTTCCAGGTGTTCGCCGCCGGGGATGGCGCGCACCCGCTCGGCAAAGGTTTCAGGTGATTCGTGAAACATCTTACACCTCCCCCCCGGTTCCGGCTACTTTGAGACTGTCGGCATACGCTAACGCTTCCTCGACTTGCGGCACCTGGCGCATCCGGCGGGCGCGTTTTTCCATCTGCGGGCGCAGGTCTTCGATCTCCTCGAGCAACTGCTTTTTGGGAATCGAGTCCAAGGTAACCTGCATCTCGTTAAGCACCCGCGCGTACTTGTCGCCCTGCGCCGCGCTGATCCATTCGACGCGGAAACGGCCCGGCGTCATCCCCATCTTTTCGAAGGTCCTGAGCAGCCGGTCGGCGCGCTTGGCGCCGAGGCGCTGAGCGGTGATGTAGTGACAGTCCTGCTCGTGGCACCCGGAATAGAGCACCGCACCCGCGCCCAGGCGGAAGGCTTCGTAGATGAAGTCAGTGTCCATGCGGGCCGAGCACATCACGCGCAGGCCACGCTCGTTGGAAGTGTACTCAAAGTGGCTGGTCCCGGCCATGTCGGCGCCGGGGTAGGAGCACCAGTTGCAGCGGAAAGCCAGGATCTTCTCCTCTGGCCCGTCGGCCAACAGAGCATGGATCTGGGCCAGGATCTGGGCATCGGTGAAGTGCAACTGGGTGACGGCGTTGTGAGGGCACTCGGCCACGCAGCCGCCGCAGCCGTGGCACTTGGCGGTGATGACGCGCGCCGCCTTGCCCCGTTCGTACTCGATGGCATTGTAGGGGCAAGCACGTGCGCAAATGCCGCACTTCTTGCCCTTGGCGCTGATACAACGGTCTTCCCAGACGTAGGCCACAGTAGGTTCGATCTCCCACTCCTCGGCGTGGAGCACACGCCCGGCCCGCGCCGCCGAAGCCGAGCCCTGAGCCACGCTGGCGGGGATGTCCTTGACCCCCTGGCAGGCGCCGGCCAGGAAAACGCCGTCGGTGGGGCTGTCCATCGGACGCAGTTTGGGGTGATATTCCATGAACCAGCCGCCGGGGCTCTGGCTGATGTTGAGCACCGAACTGACCGTATCAACGTCGGGCTGCGGGACCGCCGCCTGGTTGAGCATCACCATGTCGTACTCGCGCTCGATGACCTGGCCTAAGCCCATGTCCTCCGAGTGCACGAAAAGGTTGCCCGTTTCGGGGTCTTCGGTGATCAGGCTGGGACG
>DFBV01000232.1:1752-2582 GCA_002366755.1 Anaerolineales bacterium UBA3071 | reverse complement strand
GGATGGGCTTGCTTCAACAGAATGGCGTTTTTGATGGCGTACATGCAGCAGAAATTGGAGCAGCCAGGGTTGAAGCGCTTGTCGCGGGAGCCGACACAGTTGATGATGGCCAGCCGCCTGGGGTTGACCCCATCGCTGGGACGAATCAGGTTCCCGGCGGTCGGGCCGGCTGAGTTGTTCAGCCGTTCCATCTCCATTGCCGTGATCACGTTGGGGAAGCGACCGTAGCCGTACTCTGGCATCACGCTGGGGTCAAAGTGACTGTAGCCGGTGGCGACGATGATGGAGCCGACGTCCTCCCAGACCAGTTTGTCCTCGATGCTAAAGTCAATGGCCTCCAGCTTGCCGCAGGCCTCGACGCACTTGTAGCAATGGATGCAGGCGTCGAGGTCAATAGTGTAGATGAGGGGCACCGACTGGCTCATGGGCACGTAGATCGCCTTGCGCGGAGCCAGGTTCATCTCAAAGTAGTTGGGGACCTCTATGGGGCAGACGGGCACACACTCACCGCAACCGTTGCAGCGGTCAGCGCGCACGTATTTGGACTTTTCACGCAACAGCACCTTGAAGTTGCCGACGAAGCCTTCCACGCGCTCGACTTCAGTATACGTTCTCACATCCACCTTGGGGTGACGCGCCGCGTCAACCATCTTGGGGGCGAGAATTCAAATACTACAGTCCATGGTGGGGAAGGTCTTGTTCAACTGCGCCATCACCCCACCAATCGTCGGCCGTCTCTCCACCAGGACAGTCTCGATCCCCTGGTCGGCCAGGTCCAACGCCGCGCTGATACCCGCCACGCCCGCGCCGATGACCATGGCCCTCTTGGT
>DFBV01000232.1:1468-1602 GCA_002366755.1 Anaerolineales bacterium UBA3071 | reverse complement strand
TTCGGCGAGCAGGCCGATACCACCACCCGGTTCAGGTTGTACTTTTCGATGTCCTTTCTGATGAGGGACTGGCCGCTGTCCGCACAGGCATAAGGCGTAGCGACCGCGCGGACCACGCCGGGCAGCGTCGCCGC
>DFBV01000232.1:0-1364 GCA_002366755.1 Anaerolineales bacterium UBA3071 | reverse complement strand
AAACGGGGCTAACCGACGCTTTTCTCCTCGTAGAGTCCGAGCAGGTTGCCGCTGGGGTCCGCGAAATATGCTCCGTAACCCGCGCCCAGTGGAGCCTTGGGGATGACGGCCTTTCCTCCTAGTTCTGCCACCTTTTTTAGAGTTGTCTCGATGTCATCCACCACGATGTAGACGACAACCCCCAGAGGTTCACCCTTGGGTCTGAGCCATATTCCCCCCCTCCGAAGGTTCTGGACACGCGGCTCACCGCCCGTATCAAAAATCCAGACATCAAAGCCGTCTGCTGTCTCTTTTTCGGTTACTTTCCAGCCGAACAAGGATTCGTAGAAGGTTGCTGTTGTTTCTATGTCCCTCGTCCTTATTTCAATCCAATCAAATGTATTTGCCATCACAACACCTCCCTTCCTTGGGTTCGCGCGCCTAACGGCACCCGCATCACCCGCCGCGCGGCTGCGGGATAGAGCCTTCGCCGCAAGACAACCTGAAAGCGCGTGGGGCCGCCGATTTGCGGCGCGATAGCCCGGTCAACTCCAGCGGGGGTTAGCCCGCCCCTTAGCCCAACTATGATATGATATCCGGTTCTCAAACCAGCTTATGCAGATGTGCCGTTTACCAACGTCCAAAAGACTATTGGTCCCAGTGATGACCGGGTCACTTTGAGCAACAACCCCATCGCCAAGCCAATGAACACCATAACCAACACGTTGGACAGGGCTCCCCACCCCAAATAGAAAACGTTTGCGATATGCGGAAGAGCCCAAAGGAAGGCAGTGATAACTACACCCCAGGAGAACACAGGGCGTTGGCTGTCCATAGCGGTGTCAAAAGCAGTAATGAGATAGACGACAAAAATAGCTTCTCCCGGACCGTATGCCAACAGGGCTGCGCTTGCGGAAACCACGTTCCAGGGCCACGCTAGTGCAAGCGACTGGGTGAATGCAGGAACACCACCCATAAACGCTCCCCCCATAAGCCGACCGGTCAACGCGATCCTTATTCCCGCAAGAATGACAGCACAGCCCAATCCGCTCCCTACGCTGATCACACGATCACGAGTACGACCACGCCCTCTATCGTCAGGACGGACACGAGTGAACATTATTATTGCGGGGAGATCCATTAGCGCCTGGCCAAGCGTTCCGATGACATACAAGTGTGAGAGCTGATAGTCCTTCGACCACCCAAGAAGCGTCATTGGGATGCCCATTACGATAGCAGGGCCAATGAACGAAATCAAGTAGATCAGCAGAGGCACGATGAACGCTGAGTAGCGATGATGCGATTTCTGATCACTGGTACTGTTCATAGAAATGCTTCCTTCAGTCATACGGCTTGAACATTACACCACATCTCGACGGGCGGGC
>DFBV01000221.1:2506-3495 GCA_002366755.1 Anaerolineales bacterium UBA3071 | reverse complement strand
GATCCCCTCGTCGTTCGAGGGGTCGTCGTAGCGGTAGTAGGGGATCATGTCGTCATCGCCGATGATGAGCAGGTAGTTCGGCGGGTCAGGGATCGGCTCGCCGGATACCATGACCTGCCCGGTCGCGTCCTCGTACCAGATATGCAGGTATGCATCCACGACGCCGGCCGCCTGGTTGGCCGTGGTCTCCGAGGTGTAATCCACGTCGGTGTTGTCCCAGTCCCGCACGCGGGCGTCGTAGGTGTCTACGAAGTAGACCACCGACGGCGGCGCGCCACGACGGTAGGCATAGCGATAGATGCTCTCCAGGAGACTCTCGGCATCGTCCCCAAACTTGTCGCAGATGTGGCGCCGATTGGCGATGATGATCCCCTCTGCTCCATCCACCAGGTTGAGGTGAGCAGTGGCGCGGGGATCTGCCACCGTGCGGCCAGGCACCGCCACTTCGACGCTTAGGCTCATCCCTCGCGGTATGATGCCAGGCTCGATGCCGAAGGTGAAGACCACCTGGCGAATGTAGTGTGCCCCATCGGGGTTGAGGTCGGTGATCACGCGGTAGCGGCCAGTGCTCGGAGAGTCGAAGTCGGCACTGACGCCGTGGTCGCAGTCGTCATCGCGCAGCTTCGCCCTATCCGGAGGACCCAACATATCGGCGGGGACGGAGAGGATGACCTCCACGTCGTGGCGGGCGCTGGCATCGTCGGTGCGCAACTCGGCCACCACGTCCACGCGGCTCATGCGGTTCCATTCGGGGTAGGTGCTGATGGNNAACGCTGCCGGGCGCGTCGTCGCAGTGCAGGTCCACCTCTATGTCCACTGCTCCCACCGGCGTGCGGGTGGGGGTAGGTGTCGGCGTCGGCGTGGGCGTTGGTGTGCGCGTAGGAGTGTGAGTGGGTGTCGGCGTGGGCGGCTGGGACAGCCCAAGCGCATGAGCATCGCCCAGTTCCTGCTCCCCATCGCTGCCGCCGTAGATGATGACGCGGTTGTTG
>DFBV01000221.1:0-2454 GCA_002366755.1 Anaerolineales bacterium UBA3071 | reverse complement strand
CACCAACTCCGACCAGATGCGAGTATCGCCATCAAAGACCATCCCTGTGTTTGTGCGCTCAGTCGCGGTCTCGTGTCCACCCCACACCAGCAGGTCGAGACCGTAGTCACCGTAAACCCCCGCGTGGCCAGTACGGAAGGGTGGCTCCGCCCCACCGGCCGGGATCAACTCTGTCCAGCGCTCCTCCTCCGGCACCAGGCTCAGGGACCAGGTGTCGCGCAGCAACTCGCCGTGGAAGCCGCCGTGCACAAGCATGCGGTTATGGCGAAAATCATAGACGGCGACGTGTCCGCGGCGACCTGCGGGCGGATACGGATAGCTGGCGGGCGTGAGCTCCTGCCATCTGCCGTTGATGCCGTACAGGCTCAGCGCCCACACGTCGTCGTAGTAGACAAAGACAGTCCCTTCCGGGGTACTGCGGCTGGAATAGCCGCCGAAGATGACCATGCGGTGCTCGCTGTCTTGGCAGACGGCGCTGTGGCCAACGCGGGCGGACGGCATATCGCCTTCGGGCGCGAGTTGGTACCAGTGTATGCTCCCCGGCTCCAGGTCCAGCGCCCAAACGTCGTAGAGGTAGTCGCTGCCGTCCCAGCCGCCGAAAACGATCATGCGTTGGTGGAGAGAGTCGTAGATCGCCGTGTGGTTGAGCCGTGCCGGTGGCTTCGTAGCCCCCACGTCCAGTAGGCTCCAGGCCTCGCTGCCCGGCGTGAGCGAGAGCACCACGGTACCATTGAGAAGGGCCTCCCCGCGTCGCCCGCCGAAGACGACCATCTGCTGGCGTTCCGGGTCGTAGATGGCCGAGTGCCCTTCGCGGCCGGCGAGGGTGCCCGGCAGTGGCGACCAGATGGGATTGTCCGCGGGCGCGGCCGGTCTGGCTGCATTCGCCCGCGGCGCACTGGCCAGACTGCTGCCGGCCGCCAGCGCTGCGACCAGAACGGCCACAGCTACCAGCACAAACGAAAACAGACTGCGTTTCATCGGTAACCTCCTTGCTAAAATCTCTCGGAAAGCCGCACGAAAGGCGTGTTGCGTGGTGCGTGGTGCGTGTTCCGTGTCCGTCACGCATACGCAACAGAAGAATTCTCGCTTAGTTTTCGACTCTCAGACGGACGGGCGAGCCGCGCGGCAAGCCCGTGACGCAGCACTCTGCCGTCGCCAGCAGCGCATCTTCTTCACCCAGCGCTCGCACCGTGAGGCAGTGTGATCCCGGGGTGGCCGGCGCCCAGGCATGGCTGATCTCTTGGCCTGCCTGAACCTCATCAGCGGCCAGCAGTGTCTCGTCGCCCCAAAGCTCCAGGACAGTCGCCGCGCCGGTGACGCGGTAACGCACCTCTACTGCCTGACCAACGGGCAGACCCAGCCTCGGCGGAGGCGAGATGATGATTACATCCGCCGACGACTCCCCTCCACCGATGCCTGAACTCGCAGGCATGACAACGGCGAGGATCAAGGCCGCAACTATGATTCCCAGGGCGCGCAGACCACGGCTCATCAGCAGCCTCCTCTCCCGTCCATTGTGCCCGATTCTCGCCTCGCTTGCCCAGACATCAACCAGCGGAAAACCATCGCTTAGCCATCGTTCGGCCAGCGACGCGGTGGCAGGGGCAGCACCGGCGAGTGCTCTCATCCAGACGATAGGATGAGACATGATGAGAAGGATGAGGAGGATGAGGAGGAGGATGAGAAGGATGCGCCGCAGCCGGCGTAGGGACGCCCCCTACAGTGCCCCGCTGGGCTCGGTGACCACACGGTAGCCGCGGCCGCGCACGGTCAGTAGCAATGCCGGCTGCCCCGGGTCAGGCTCCAGCTTGGCCCGCAGCCGCTTGACCAGGCTTTCGATCTGGTGATCGTAGATTTCGCCCCTGCACTCCGGCCAGACGGCACGGGCGATCTCGTCTTTGCTGCACACGCAGCCGCGCCGCGCCCAGAGCAAGGAGAACAAAGCGTATTGCTTGGGGGAAAGCTGCACCGGATGGCGGTCCACCCAGACATCACCGCTGGCTTCGTCCACCACCAAGCGCGGGAAACGGGTAGTCTCAAACGTGGCGTCAGGATCACGAAAGGTAAAGCGGGCGCTGCCGATCTCAATGACGTCGCCGTCCCGGAGAAGCGCGGGGGCGCTCAAGCGGTGGCCGTTGAGCCACGTGCCGTTGGTACTGCCCAGGTCGCGCAGGATGAACCCTTCCTCCCGGCGGCAGACCTCGGCGTGGCGGCGCGATGCTCGCCGATCAGCGATGACCACGCTGCAATCGGCAGCGCGGCCCAGGATGGCAGGAAGGGTGAGAGAGACCGCTTCGCCCAAGGGATCAATCAAGATGGGTGGGTACGACTCGTTCACGGCTGCTGGTAGATCAAGGTCAACTTGGGTCGCAGGTTGGGGTCATCGTATTCGGCGGCATAGACCCACAGGTGGGCCATGCCGAAGCTATCGTCGGTCAAACGCACGGCCAGGCC
>DFBV01000013.1:2497-2753 GCA_002366755.1 Anaerolineales bacterium UBA3071 | reverse complement strand
CGCTTGGATGGTGATGACGTTCGGCCAAGGCCTTTTCTCCCTCTTCTCAATGTTGAATGTGCGTCCTTCATCTTACCAGGCTCTTCAGGCGGGCTTCCAGCTTGATCTGCTGGGCTTGCAGTTCCGTTAGCTTGTCACGCTCTCGCTGCACGACCTGCGCCGGCGCTTTGCTCGTGAAACCGGAATTGGCCAGCAGGCTCTCAGTTCGAGCGATCCGCTGTACTGTTTGTTCCAGCTCTTTGCTTAGGCGGGCGCT
>DFBV01000013.1:2052-2457 GCA_002366755.1 Anaerolineales bacterium UBA3071 | reverse complement strand
GTCACCGCCTGTTCGGGCGCTTCTATGGCCTCGGCGATCTGGAGTTGCGCCAGGTCCAGCTTGGCCAGGGAGGAGAGGGTCATCTGCTGCTGTGACAGGAGATGAGCGTGTTTCCCAGCGCCGAACAGCCCGGCGATGCGCCTGCTGGGCCGCACGTCATATTCTGCCCGAGCATTACGAATGGCCCGCACCAGGTCCATGATCAGCCCCATCTGCGCTTCCGCCTCACTGTCCGCTATTCCCGCCTCTTCAGGCCAGCAAGCCACCATCAGCGCTTCAGGCTGGTACCCATCCCCTGCTCCTTGCTCCTTGCTCCCTGCTCCCCTCACCAGATTCTGCCATATCTCCTCGGTGACGAAGGGCATGAAGGGGTGCAGCAAGCGCAGGGTGCGCTCCAGCACGTAG
>DFBV01000013.1:1523-1970 GCA_002366755.1 Anaerolineales bacterium UBA3071 | reverse complement strand
GTGGATTTGCCGCCCCGCCTCCCCGAACTGGTAGTTCTCCAGCAGCCGGTTGATGTCGGCAGTGAGCTTGCCGAGGCGGCTGAGAATCCAACGATCAGCGAGTTCCAGGTTTGAGGGTTCAACCTGAAACCTGAAACCTTCGAACCG
The DNA here is from genome assembly GCA_002366755.1 of Anaerolineales bacterium UBA3071. GTDB lineage: Bacteria > Chloroflexota > Anaerolineae > UBA3071 > UBA3071 > UBA3071. Next base: position 1,823 of record DFBV01000013.1, on the reverse strand, counting down.
CAAACCATCACCCAGGTTGCTGATGACCAGCCTAGCCGCGTTCCAGATCTTGTTGGCGAAGTTGCGCGCCGCCTCGATACGCTTGGGGCTCAACTTGCTGTCCTGCCCTGGGGTGGAACCGGTGAGCAGTGCGTAGCGCACAGCGTCGGCCCCGTATTCCTCGATGGCGAACAGGGGATCGTACTTGTGGGCGTCGGGCATGGACTTGTGGATTCTCTTTCCCTCCTCGTTGCGCACCAGACCGTGCAGGTAGACGACACGATAGGGCACCTCATCCAGCATGGCCAGCCCCAGCATGAT
>DFBV01000013.1:0-1450 GCA_002366755.1 Anaerolineales bacterium UBA3071 | reverse complement strand
GCCGGAGGAGAACCAGGTGTCCAGGATGTCCTCGTCCTGGTGGATATGGGTGCTGCCGCACTGCTGGCATTCCGTCGGATCCTCCAGCGCTGCCCACTGCGCCTCGCAATCGTCACAGTACCAGACAGGGATGCGGTGTCCCCACCACAGTTGGCGGCTGATGCACCAGTCGCGGATGTTTTCCAGCCAGTTGTAGTAGACTTTGGCGAACCGCGCGGGCACGATGCGGATGCGCCCATCGCGCACCGCCTGCAGCGCCGCGTCCGCCAGGGGCTGGATGCGCACGAACCACTGCGCGGAGAGCATGGGCTCCACCACCGTGTGGCAGCGCTGGCAGTGGCCCAGAGCGTGATCGTGTGGCTCTCGCTTGAGAAGTTGCCCGCTGGCTTCCAGATCGCGCAGCAGTGCTTTGCGGGCCTCGTAGCGATCCATGCCCGCGTAGGGCCCCGCCTCTTCGTTGAGCGTGGCGTCCCGGTTCATGATGTTGATCATCGGCAGGTCGTGGCGCTTGCCCACCTCGTAGTCGCTGGGATCGTGCCCCGGCGTGACCTTCACCGCGCCGGTGCCGAAGGCCGGGTCCACGTATTCGTCGGTGATGATGGGGATGCGGCGGCCCAGCGCCGGCAGGATGGCCGTGCGCCCGATCAGGGCTTTGTAGCGCTCGTCGTCGGGATGCACGGCCACGGCGGTATCCCCCAGGATCGTCTCCGGCCGCGTGGTGGCGACCTCGATGTGTCCGCCACCCTCCAGGAAATAGCGCACCGTCCACAGATTGCCCGTCGTGTCCTCGTATTCCACCTCCAGGTCCGAGACGGCGGTCACGCAGTGAGGGCACCAGTTGACGAACTCGCCGCGGTAGATCAGCCCCCGTTCGTACAGGCGCACGAAGGCGGTACGCACAGCGCGGCACAGCCCCTTATCCATGGTAAACCGCTCTCGCTCCCAGTCGCAGGAGGTGCCCAGCCGGCGATGCTGCTCGGTGATGATGCCGCCGTAGTGTTTCTTCCAGGCCCAGCCGAGCTTCATGAACCAATCCCGTCCCAGGTCCACACGGCCCAGCCCCTCACTTCCCTCGGGCAGAGGGAAGCCGATCTCTCGCAGCAGGTCATCCAGCTTGCGCTGGGCTAGTCCGCGCTCGATCACAGCGTGGGTGGCGATGCTGGCGTGGTCGCTGCCCGGCAGCCACAGCGTGGGGTGACCCTTCATGCGGTGGTAACGGATCATCAGGTCCTGCAGGCCAGCCGTTAGGCCGTGCCCGAGGTGTAGCGCGCCCGTGATGTTGGGCGGCGGCATAGTGATGACGAACGATGTCCGGTTAGGATCGGCCAGGCCGCTTTCCATTTGCTGCTCCGGTTTGAAATACCCCTGCGCCTCCCACCAGTCGTAGAGTCGCTGCTCGGTGCCGCGAGGGTCGTAAGTCTTGGGCATAGTGAATTCAGGCATGGTTTCT
>DFBV01000057.1:542-12109 GCA_002366755.1 Anaerolineales bacterium UBA3071 | reverse complement strand
GTGTTCGAAGAGCGGGTCGGCGCTATCGTCGTGGCCACGGGCTACGATCTCCTCTCGCTGACTCTGCTGCCTGAATACGGCGGCGGACGGTTGCCCAACGTCATTGACGGGCTGGCCTTCGAGCGGTTGCTCTCGGCCTCCGGCCCCACGGCGGGGAAGGTGCGCCGTCCCTCCGATGGCAAGGAGCCGAAGGAGATCGTTTTCGTGCAATGCAGCGGCTCCCGCGATCCGGAGCGGGGCGTGCCCTATTGCTCCAAGATCTGCTGCATGTACACGGCCAAGCACGCCATGTTATACAAGCACCGCGTGCCCGACGGCCAGGCCTATGTCTTCTACATTGACATCCGCGCCGGCGGCAAGGGGTACGAGGAGTTCGTCAATCGGGCCACAGAGGAAGCGGGCGTCATCTACCTGCGGGGCAAGGTGTCGAAGATCGTCCCGCAGGATGACCGGCTGATGGTCTGGGGCGCGGATACGCTCAGCAGGCAGCGGGTGGAGATCGCTGCTGATTTGGTGGTGCTGGCGACAGCGGCCGTGCCCGCGGCAGGCAGCGAGTCCTTGGCCAAGATGCTGAATCTTGCGAACGATGGCAGCGGCTTCTACGTTCCCGCCAACGCCGAGATGTCGCCGATGGAAAGCGACACGCCTGGCGTGTTCCTGGCCGGTGCGGCGCTAGGCCCCAGCGACATTACGGAGACGGTGGCCCAGGCCAGCGGCGCGGCAGCCAAGGTGTTGAAGTTGTTTGCAGCGGCGAGACGAGGGAGGACTGAGAATGTACGGGGAACTGAGGGAGACGAAAACAATGAAGGGCTGTTGGGATGAGGGACTTTGCCTGCACGGTGATCGTCGAGCCTGATGACGGCAGCTATCACGCCTACGTGCCAGCTCTGAAGGGTTGTCACTCCCTTGGCGATACACTGGCTGAAGCCCAGGCCAATATCGCCGAAACAATGCAATTGCATCTGGAGTGCATGCTGGAGGATGGGGAGGTTTTGTGATGGAAGGAAGCCAGTCCATGAGCAGCGCTACCCTTCCCCCTTCTCGTCGGTTCCGGAGCGTGAAGTCTTGGAAGAAGCCATCGCAGGGGTGAAGGGAGTGACTTCGTATATCCTGCAGAACACGCCAGTAGCGGCTGATGATGAAGAGCCGTAATGCTGTTAAAGACACTTCCTGGCACTGCCTCATCAGGTTGCTACCGAAGGATTTCTCTGGAAGAGGGAGTTACTCATGAATAAGATGATTGCCTACTGCGGCTTGGTGTGCACCGAATGTCCAGCGTACATCGCTACGCAGGCCGACGATGTGGGAGCCATCCAGCGGGTGGCGGAGAAATGGGCCAAGGAGTTCAACGCCTCCATCACCGCTGACAATGTCTGGTGCGATGGTTGCCTGAGCGACGGCCCCAGGCTGTGCGTCCACTGCGGGGAGTGCGCGGTCAGAGCCTGCGCCATCGGCAAGGGCGTGGTTAACTGTGCCCACTGCGATGACTATGGCTGCGAGACGCTGACCGGTTTCCTGGTGTACGCACCCGACGCTAAGGTCACGCTGGAAGAGATACGGGCGAGACTCTGGCCTTCTGGCTAGGACGCAGGCTTATGGTCTGACGAATGACCAAGGACGAATGACGAATGTTGATCTTTCGTCCTTCGTCGTTCGTCGATCGGTGCGTGCTGTACGCTTTCGTGCGCGGACCTGCGCGTCCCGTAGACAACCTGGTACACGTTGAGGATTACATTGCGGCACATCGGCGTTTTCGTCTGCCACTGCGGGCACAACATCGCTGGCACTGTAGACGTGGAAGCGGTGGCGGAGGCACTGCGGGATGTCCCTGGCGTCGCACTGGCCACCACCTACGAGTACTGCTGCTCGGAACCTGGTCAGAAGTTGATCTGTGACAGCGTCCAAGAACAGGGACTCGACGGTGTAGTGGTCGCTGCCTGCTCGCCAGCCATGCACGAGACCACCTTCCGCCGCGCCGTGGCCTCGGTGGGCCTCAACTCCTACCTGTGCGAGTGCGCCAACATCCGCGAACAATGTTCCTGGGTGCATCAGGATGATCCGGCCCAGGCCACGACCAAGGCCATTGCCATCATCCAGACCGTCGTGGAGAAGGTGAAGGGAGACCAGCCACTGGACGTGCTGGCGCTGCCCATCACCAAGCGGGCGCTGGTCATCGGCGGGGGCATCGCCGGCATGCAGGCTTCGCTGGACATTGCCGACGCAGGCTACCCCGTGGTGCTGGTGGAACGCAGCAAGCGTTTGGGTGGCAAGATGGCGGAACTCAGCGGCACCTACCTCAACTTCGATGCCGCGCCAGAGCTTCTGGCCCAGAAGATTGAGTCGGTCATCCGCCATCCGCACATCCAAGTGCTGATGGAAGCCGAGGTTGAAGAGGTGTCTGGGTATGTAGGCAACTTCACTGTGCAGATGGGTAGATTGGGGACTGGTAGATTGGGGATTGGTAAATTGGTAAATTGGGAGGAGAAAACCCAATCTACCAATCTACCAGGCAACCAACCTACCAGTCTACCAACCTACCCATATACTGACCTGGCCGTGGGCGCTATCGTCGTCGCTACCGGCTACGACCGCTACCCACTCACTGCGCTGCCGGAGTACGGCGGTGGGGAGACGGCCGACGTGATAGACACCCTGGCTTTCGAGGACATGCTGGCCCCAAGCAGCGAGATCCGCCGGCCATCCGACGGCAAAGTGCCCAAGGAGGTAGTGTTCGTGCAGTGTGCGGGATCCCGTGACCCCGAACACGGCGTACCTTACTGCTCGAAGATCTGCTGCATGGTGGTGGCCAAGCAGGCCACGATGTACACGGAGCGAGTTCCCGACGGCCAAGCCTACGTCTTCTACACCGACATCCGCTCGGCCGGTCGGGGATACGAGGAGTACGTGGATCAGGCCATGCAGGAGCACCGCGTGCTCTACGTGCGGGGCAAGGTATCCAGGCTGTTCCTTGAAGATGGCAAGGTGATGGTCTGGGGCGTGGATACATTGAGTGGACAGCCCATCGAGGTGGCCGCTGATCTGGTCGTGCTAGCCACGCCGATGGTGCCCAGCGCCGATACGGCAGAGCTGGCCCAGCGGTTGCGAGTTGCAACGGACGCCGACGGCTTCTTCGCCGAGGCGCATCCCAAACTCCGCCCTGTAGAGAGCCTGACCGCTGGCGTCTACCTGGCGGGTGCTGCGCAAGGCCCCAAGGACATCCCCGAGACGGTGGCCCAGGCCAGTGGCGCAGCGGCCAAAGTGCTCATTCTCTTCTCGCACGAGGAGATGACGCAAGAGCCGACAGTGGCCTACGTCGTCGAGGAACTGTGCTCGGCCTGCGGGGCGTGTGTCGAGGTCTGCCCCTACGACGCGCGCAGCATCCACCCTGTGCGTAACTTGGCCATCGTCAACGCTGCGCTATGCCAGAACTGTGGAGCCTGCGTCGTTGCCTGTCCCAACAAAGCGTCGCAGATCTTCAACTGGAAGCCAGAGCAGATGATGGCCATGATCGACGCTATTGTTTGATATCAGCCGATTGAGCCGATTAAGCCGATACCCTATCACGCTTTGATAGATATATCACGCAAGGAGAAGACAATCATGACCATCCCATCTGACCTCAGGTACAGCAAGGAGCACGAGTGGGTCCGCGTGGAAGGCAAGCAGGCGACGGTGGGCATCACCGCGTTCGCCCAGGAGCAGTTGGGCGACGTGGTCTACGTGGAACTACCGGAGCCGGGCAGCGACGTTGAGTTCATGGAGAGCTTCGGTGTTGTCGAGTCGGTCAAGACTGCCTCGGACCTGTTCTCGCCGCTCAGCGGGACCGTGGTCGAGATCAACGATCGGCTGGAGGACGAGCCGGAGCTGGTCAACCAGTCACCCTATGACGACGGCTGGATGATCGTTGTGGAAATGAGCGATCCCGGCGAGATACTCCAGCTCATGGACGGTGACGGATACGAAGCTTTCCTCAAGACGCTGGAGGAGTAGCGATGCCAGCAGTGATCAGGTCTCAGTGATCCAAGATCAGGTATTGGGTATTGGAGATTGCAAGCCCGATACCTGATCACTGATAGCTGATGCCCTGTCATTGACGCAGAGTTCTATCGCTGGTGCTACCCTATCGGTTGCATCGGCTTCATCGGCTGACCAAGGAGTAGAAGCAGTCAGCGGAACCAGCGGAAAAGAAAGAAACACTCCGCTCATTCCGCTTGTCCGCTGACCATTGGGAGGCGAGTATGCCCTACATCCCTAACACTGACGCCGATCGGGCGGCGATGCTGGCTGCCATCGGCGTGGAGCGGATCGAGGACCTCTTTCACGACGTGCCGGAGGAAGTGCGCTTTCCGATGCTGGAGCTGCCAGATCCGCTGTCCGAACTGGAGATCCAACAAGAATTGCTGATGCTCAGCGAAGTCAGCATCGACCTGAACCACACGGCCTGCTTCCTGGGCGCGGGAGCCTACCGCCACTTCATCCCCAGTGTGGTGGATCAGCTCATCAGCCGCGGCGAGTTCTACACCGCCTACACCCCCTACCAGCCAGAGATCAGCCAAGGCACGCTGCAGGCCATCTTCGAGTACCAGTCCATGATCTGTGCCCTCACGGGTATGGAGGCGGCCAACGCCTCCCACTATGACGGCGCGACCGCCGTGGCCGAGGCGGTGATCACAGCGTTTAATGTCGGCCGCCGCAAGCGCAAGAAAGCCATCCTCTCGCCGATGCTCCATCCGCAGTACCGGGCCGTGGCCCGCACCTACACCCAGGGCATGGGCCTGACCCTCATCGGCGACGACGATCTGAGCAACGGGGTGGACGCGCTGGCGGCGCTGTGTGATGGCGACACCGCCTGCGTTATCGTCCAGAACCCCGATTTCCTGGGACAACTCTACAGCCCGGCGGAAATGCAGACGCTGGCCGACGCTGTGCATGGCTGCGGCGCGCTGCTGGTCGTGGCCGCAGATCCCATCAGTCTGGGGCTCTTCGCCCCGCCGGGTGACTATGGAGCCGACATCGTCGTGGGCGAGGGACAGCCACTGGGCAACCCCATCAGCTTCGGCGGGCCGTACCTGGGCTTCTTCGCCTGCCGCAAGCGGTATGTGCGCAGCGTGGCTGGCCGCATCGTGGGGGAGACGGTGGACACACAGGGGCGGCGTGGCTTCGTCCTGGCCCTGAGCACACGGGAGCAGCACATCCGCCGCGAGAAGGCCAGCTCCAACATTTGCACCAACCAGGCGCTGTGCGCGCTGGCCGCGGGCGTCTATCTGGCGGCCATGGGCAAGCGGGGCCTGCGCCAGGTGGCCGAGCTCTGCTACCACAAGGCTCACTACGCGGCAGCCGAGATCGCCAAGCTGCCGGGCTACGAGATCATGGGCGACAGGCCGTTCTTCAAGGAATTCGTAGTGCGCTGCCCGCAACCGGTAGACAAGATGCTGCGTTATCTTCTGGATGACTGGGCCATCCTGGGCGGCTACGAGTTGGGCCGGGACTATCCCGAACTGGACGATGGCCTGCTGGTCTGCGTGACGGAGATGAACAGCAGGGAGAAGATTGATGAGTTGGTGGAAGCGTTGGCGGAGTTGGGAGGACCAAGGCAGGGAGGGGAGGTATCGTAACCACGACCGCTACATCCGTGATGAACGTCACTACTACCACGCACTGAACTACCTGCAGTACAAGCCTGAAAGCGATGTCCCTTTCGAGGCTTCAGATGCCCCAGACTGCTTAGGTGAGGAGGCAGCGAAATGACTGAACCTTTGCTTTACGAGATCAGCAGCCCGGGCCGCCGCGGGTGCCGGCTGCCGCAGCCGGATGTGCAGCGGGAGGAATTGCCCGCAGGGTTCCTGCGAGACGACCTGCCGCTGCCCGAGGTGAGCGAGATGGACTTGGTGCGCCACTATGTGCACCTCTCGCAGCTCAACCACGCTGTGGACACCGGTTTCTATCCCCTGGGCTCGTGTACGATGAAGTACAATCCCAGGGTGAACGAGGCCATAAGCCACCTGCCGGGGTTCACCCAACTGCACCCACTCCAGCCTCCTGACACCGTTCAGGGTGCGCTGGTGCTTTTGTACGAACTGCAGGAGTTCCTGGGGGAGATCAGCGGCTTCCCTGGCATCAGTTTGCAGCCAGCGGCCGGCGCTCACGGCGAGATGACCGGCGTGCTCATCATGCGCAAGGCGCTCTACGACCGCGGCGAGACGCAGCGGAACGTGATCTTGGTGCCCGATTCCGCCCACGGCACCAATCCCGCTACCACCACCATGTCGGGGCTGAAGGTGGTGCAGATTGCCTCAGACGCCGCCGGCAATGTTGACCTGGACGCGCTGAGAGTTCACCTAAGCGACCAGGTCGTAGGGTTGATGCTCACTAATCCCAACACGCTGGGCCTCTTTGATGAGCAGGTGCTGGAGGTGACGCGGCTGGTGCATGAGGCAGGCGGGTTGGTCTACGGCGATGGCGCCAACCTCAATGCCATGCTGGGCATCTGCAAGCCGGCCGACCTGGGCTTCGATGTGATGCATTTCAACCTGCACAAGACCTTCGGCACGCCACACGGTGGCGGCGGGCCGGGCGCTGGCCCCGTCGGCGTTACTGCTGAGCTGGCCACGTTTCTGCCAGGGCCCATCGTGGTCGAGCAGGAGGATGAAGAAAGCCCCTTCCTAACCTGGCACGTGCCGGAGAAGAGCATCGGCCCCGTGAAGAGCTTCTACGGCAACTTCGGCGTGCTGGTGCGCGCCTACACCTACATCCGCATGCTGGGAGCCGAGGGGCTGCGGCGGGTCGCCGAGAACGCCGTGCTCAACGCCAATTACCTGCTTAGCCGCATCCGCGGCGTCTACCCGCTGCCCTACGACCGCACCTGCATGCATGAATTCGTAGTGGAAGGACGCATCGAAGGCGCGCCGGACGTGCGGGCGTTGGACATCTCCAAGCGGCTGATGGACTACGGCTTCCACCCACCGACCAACTACTTCCCCCTCATCGTCCCCGAGGCGCTGATGATAGAGCCCACGGAGACGGAGAGCAAGGAGACCTTGGACGCGTTTGCCGAAGCGCTGCTGAAGATCGCCGAGGAGGCACGAGAGGATCCAGAACTCTTGCACAATGCGCCGCACACCACGCCGCTGGGCCGCCTGGACGAGGTGCGCGCCTCGCATCCCAAGACCATGCGCCTCTGCTACACGCAGGAATGCTAACATTGCACAGTTGACATGAACTCCGTTCCTTCCGCTTTTCCGCTGACAGGGCCTCCATAAGGAGAAAGCTGATGTAGCCACAAGCCAAACATTCGTACTTCTTCATGGGGTGTTCTCCTTGTCATTTGTCAGTATACCGACAGATGCTGTCAGCTAGGAAACAGCAGTCTGTTGCTAGGCTTCTGTTTTCGGTTGGGTTTTCCTGCAGAGCCTCAGAACTCCTGATAAACCAGGCGCTCATAGAGCGACTCGACCCAATTCTTGTGCTTCAGTTCCTCCTCAGCCAACAGGGCAAACAGAGCTTTCACCGGCCCTTCGTCGGTGAGTTCGCTCAGCTTCACATAGAACTCCCGGGTGGATTTCTCTCGCTGCATGGCCAGCAACAGAACATCCTGCAAGTCGGCCTTTGCGTCCAGCTTTGACGGTATCCGCAGGTATTCGGCCAGCCTGAGATCTTGTGCTTCCGATGTGTTCACCACGGGAGTCAAGTCGGCCACACCTTGCTCCTGCAACCGCTGCAGTTTCTTCTTGTGTCCAAGTTCCTGCTTGGCCAGATCTTCCAGCATGGCGCGAGCATCCGCTATCTTGGTCGTTGCGGCCGCGCCGGTGTAGAGGGCATATGATTCCTCTTCAAAGCGGATCGCCTGGCGGAGGATCTCCTCCAGGTACTGTTCTCCGCTCATGTAGTCGAAGTCCCTTGCTGCCATTGAATAATCCTTCCTTTCGATTCAGTTCTTATGCGACTTCAGGCAATGGGGGTTACACCCCACACACGCGAGAGTTGCCCCGGCCCGTTCTCCTGATGTTGTCCCTGGCATGCAGGGCAGAGACCGTAGAAGGTCACATCAGCGCCCAAAACATGATACCCCTGGCGCTGCTCCGGTGCCAGTTCAAGGCATCTGACATCGCACGCTACGTCAGCCACGTTGTGGCAGCGTACGCAGATGAGATGTTGGTGACTGCTGGTGTCGGGATCGTAGCGACTCTTGCCTTCACCCAAGACCAGTTCGCGGATCTCGCCCAAACTCACTAACCCCCGCAGTGTATTGTACACGGTGGCCAGAGAGATGTCAGGAAGATAGGCGCTCGCTCGCCTCTGTACCTCCTCAGCAGACAGATGATCGGTGTTTCCTTCCAGCACCTGGAAGATGCAGCGTCGCTGGGGGGTCACTTTGTACCCCATCGCTCGAAATCTCTGGCACAACTCCTCGGTCGACCGCATGGCTCGCCTCTATTGATGCTGCTCAACTTATAATCATTCTAAAGTAACCGTATTTCAGCACGCGTGTTGTCTCTTGTCAAATCCGAACCTGAACAACAGATGGTGACCCTCCATCAAGTATGGCGCATGTTTGCTAGAATGCCCACTCCACTTCCCTGCATTGCTCGCCCAGCATTCGCCGACGCCTCTGAAACGGCTTCCCAAAACCCGTATCAGCGCGCCTCCGCCATCTTTCGCACTGAAGAAACACAAAACTCCTACCGAAAAAACCCTTGACTTGTGCCAAGAGTATGCTATAATGGGGCAGAGCTTCTGGGCTACGGTAGCCCTCGAACCTGGAACCTCATGCAGCCTGACCGCCTACCGCTGGACCGACGCGGGCGCGTGTGCGGGCTGGACATGGTGAGCGACGGGTTTCGGAACTAATCTTGACGTTTGCCGTCATGGTTAACGTATGTTCCACATCATATGCGTTTGACATAGATGGTGGTATGCTGAGCGGAGGGTGTTCCGATTCAGGGGGGAGATTCGGACACACTCGCGGGATTATGTCGAATCTTCATGTTGTCACTGGCAACGAGCCAACACGAGACTAGAGGGCAGAAAACGTGACCCACGACGAACAACGAGTGCTAGAACAACTGACAGAGGCGGAATCGCCTCCAACGATCCCCGAAGAGTTGCTGAACCTGGCAGAAGATCAGCGGTACATCACTTACGATGATATCCTGGAGTATATGCCCAACGCGGAGGAGCAGCTTGATCTGCTGGAGGAGCTGTTTGCACAACTGCACGAACGTAACATTGAGGTTTGGGACGAGAGACCCCAGGAGAAACAAGCTTCGAAGAAGCGAGCTGTGTCTGAGGCAGCCGACCTAAGCGATGTTCCTATCAGCGATCCCACCGATCTCTACTTCCGAGAGATGGGACGGGAGCCCCTGTTGACCGCCGAGGAAGAGGTGACGTTGGCCAAAGCTGTGCTTAGGGGGGTCGAGGCTGAAGAACGTCTGTCCAAAGGTCGCCATCTCTCCCCGAAGACGATCACCAGGCTGGAAAAGGCAACGGACGAAGGAGAGGCGGCCCGCAGGCGGCTCATCAGGGCCAACACCCGCCTGGTCATCAGCGTGGCCAAGCGCTACGTTGGTCAGGGGGTGCCCTTCCTCGACCTGGTGCAAGAGGGGAACCTGGGGCTGATGAAGGCTGTGGACAAGTTTGACTACACGCGGGGCTTCAAGTTCAGTACCTATGCCACCTGGTGGATTCGCCAGGCGGTCAGCCGCGCGGTGTCCGATCAGGGGCGCACCATTCGCCTGCCCGTGCACATCGGTGACAAGCTGCGCTTGCTTCATCGCGCCTCGAGGGAGTTGGAGCAGGATCAGGGGCGTCCGGCATCACCGGAGGAGATCGCCGGCACGCTGACCGTGGCTACCGATCGGGTGCGGCGACTGCTGCGCCTCTCCCGCCGTCCGCTCTCGCTGGAGCAACCCGTGGGGGAACAGGAGGAGACGATGCTGGGCAGCTTCATCGCCGACGACGAGGCCCCGCCTCCACCTTCGATGGCAGACAACGCCATCCTTCGAGAGAGGCTGGAAGGCATCCTGGAGACTCTACAACCGCGGGAGGCGCGGATTCTGCGACTGCGCTTTGGCCTGCAGGATGGCCGCAACTACACACTGGAGGAGGTAGGTCAGAAGTTTGGCCTCACCCGAGAGCGCATCCGTCAGATTGAAGCCCACGCGCTCAATCGGCTGCGTCACCCCAGCCGCAGCCGCCAGTTGCGTGATTTCCTCGACTAGTTGGCACGTTGGAAGACTGCCCAGCATCTGGAGGCACCCATAGTGGAGACCTCGTCGCCTCAGTACCAACGGCTGCGAGAGCAGATGGTGGAGAGACAGATCGCCCGGAGGGGCATCGCCGATCCACGGGTGCTGGAGGTCATGCGCAGCGTGCCTCGCCATCGCTTCGTCCCTCAAAGCGTGCTCCCTTCGGCCTACGCTGACTGTGCGCTGCCCATAGGCGAAGGGCAGACGATCTCCCAGCCCTACATCGTGGCCTTGATGACCGAGGCACTGGAACTAGCAGGGCACGAGCGCGCCTTGGAGATCGGCACCGGCTGTGGCTACCAGGCGGCCATCCTCAGCAGGCTGGTCGAGAGGGTCCACACCATCGAGAGACACGCAGTGCTGGCCGAGCGGGCGGAGAAGTTGCTGATTGAGCTCGGCTGCCACAATGTGCACGTGCACGTGGGCGATGGCACAGCCGGCTGGCCGGAGGCTGCTCCCTTCGAGGCTATTATCATCACCGCAGCCGCTCCCGAGGTGCCTCAGCCGCTCCTGGATCAACTGGCCGACGGCGGTCGGTTGGTGGCCCCGGTTGGCCCTGCAGGCTTCCAGAATCTGATCCGCGTGCGCAAGAAGGGCAAGCGCACGACCACCCAGCACCTGGCTCCGGTGGCCTTCGTGCCGCTGATCGGTGAGCATGGCTGGTCGGAGGAGGACAAGGGAGAAAGGGGGTGGCGGTTCTGGCGAAGGTAGGCGGGTTCGTAGGTGAGCTCCCGCAAACGCTTGGATGGCAAAAGAGACGGAGCAAACCTATGTCTTACGAATACCTTGACCACACGGCCGATGTGGGACTGCGAAGCCGTGGGCAGACACTGGCCGAGGCGCTGACACACGGCGCACTCGGCCTGTTTGCTCTCATGGTGGATCTAGAGCGAATCGTGCCGCGGCAGGAGGTGCCCATCCAGTGCGCGGCAGGCGATCCGGCCGCGTTGTTTGTGGAGCTGCTCAACGAACTGCTGGCACAGCGCGATATTGAGGGACTGTTCTTCGGCGATTTCGAGATCACCGACCTGGAGCAGAGCGACGATGGCTACTGGCTGAAGGGGATAGCCCGCGGCGAGCCCATGGACATCGAGCGGCACCAGCCGAAAACCGAGGTCAAGGCCGCGACCTACGGAGGGCTGGAGTACGTCGTGGATGAGAAGGGGCAGCATGTCCTGCAGTGTGTCTTGGATCTGTAGATAGAGGCATCAGACCCTGCGGTGAGATAGGCAGGCAGAGTAAAACGACTCCCCTGAAAAAAGGTCATTCAGCCACGGAGACACAGAGTACACAGAGGAGAAATCAAGGTGCGCCTCAAAGTTG
>DFBV01000057.1:0-518 GCA_002366755.1 Anaerolineales bacterium UBA3071 | reverse complement strand
CCCCGTGCCCTCTGTGCCTCAGTGGCGAGTCTGGCAGTTCTTTCAGGGGGAGTCGTTTCACGTTTTACGTTTCACGGTCTGGCCTGCAACATCAATCGGAAGTCGGAAGTCCCCCGGTCATCCAGCAGTGAGATAGGAGGAGAGAAATGGGCGAGAAGATCAAAGTGGACGAACACATCACCCTGGAACGAGTGGCTCCCTACGTCTGGGAGGTTGCCCAGCAAGGCGATATGCTGGTGCCGGGCCGCATCTACGGCGACCGGGCCATCATTGATCACCTCATCGGCGACGTGAGGAAGGGCAAGCAGTGGAACGCCCTGGAGCAGATCGTCAACGTGGCCTGCCTGCCCGGCATCCATAGCGCCTCGCTTGCTATAGCTGACGTGCATCCCGGCTATGGCTTCCCCATAGGCGGCGTGGGCGCGTTCGACCCCGACACCGGCGTCATCAGCGTGGCCGGCGTGGGGTTCGACATCAACTGCGGCGTGCGCACGCTGCGCACCTCGCTCGAGGAGGCC
>DFBV01000075.1:2201-2956 GCA_002366755.1 Anaerolineales bacterium UBA3071 | reverse complement strand
ATCTCATTGTGCCGCCGGATCAGGGGTTCCAACCCCAGATCTACGATGTGGCCATCCTTCACTCGCACGCGGCCGTTGATGACGCTCAAGTCCACTCGCTGTGGTGTGCAAAACACCAATGCTGCCAGTGGATCATGCATCGCGCCAGCGTAATCTAGCCGCTCCAGGTCGAAGGCGATGAAGTCGGCGGCCATGCCTGGGGCCAGCGCACCGATATCATCACGGCCCAGCACTGCCGCCCCGCCCCGCGTGGCAATCTCCAGCGCCTCCTCGGCGCTCAGCGCGGCAGGATCGCCCCTGACCCGCTGCAGAAGCAGTGCCTGCCGCGCCTCCGCCAGCATATGCGAGCTGTCGTTGGAAGCCGAGCCATCCACCGCCAGCCCCACCTTGACGCCAGCATCCTGCATCTCCCGAATGGGCGCGATGCCCGAACCCAACCGCATGTTGGACGAGGGACAGTGCGCCACCCCCGTGCCCGTGCGGGCGAAGAGGGCAATCTCACTGTCGTTCAGGTGCACGCAGTGCGCGTGCCAGACGTCGTCGCCGAGCCAGCCCAGCTCCTCGGCATAGGCCACGGGGCGGTGGCCGAACTTCCGCAGGCAGAACACCTCCTCGTCCAAGGTCTCCGCCAGGTGTGTGTGCAATAGCACACCGTAGGAGCGGGCCAGTGCCGTCGCCTCCCGCATCAAGTCGGGCGTCACGCTGAAGGGGGAGCAGGGGGCTACGACGATGCGCACCATGCCGCCCCGTTGCGG
>DFBV01000075.1:0-2191 GCA_002366755.1 Anaerolineales bacterium UBA3071 | reverse complement strand
TCGTGGAACTGCTCGATGGCCCGTTGCGTGTCTCTCAGGATGGCCTCCTCGTCCTCCACCACGCTGTCGGGCGGAAGCCCGCCCTTGCTCTCGCCCAGCGACATGGCGCCGCGGCAGGGGTGGAAGCGGATGCCCAGCTCCTGTGCGGCCTGGATCTCGTCGTCGATCCTGGCTCCATTGGGGTAGATGTAGAGGTGATCGCTGGCCGTGGTGCAGCCGGAAAGCATCAGCTCCGCCAGCCCGACCTTGGCGGAGACGTAGACCGCTTCCGGCGTCAGCCGCGCCCAGATGGGGTAGAGCGTCTTCAGCCAGTCGAAGAGGCAGCTATCCTGCGCCACGCAGCGGGTGAGCGTCTGGTAGAGATGGTGGTGGGTGTTGACCAGTCCTGGCAGCACCACTTGGCCGCGGGCGTCAATGACCGTGTCGGCCGTCTGTGGCAGGTCCGCCGTCGGCCCCACCTGCTCGATGAAGTTGTCGCGCACGAACAGCCCGCCGTTAGCGATGCGGTGGCGCTCGTCGTCCATGGTGATCAGCAGATCAGCGTGTTTCAGAAGAAGTGTGGACATGGTGTCTCCGTGATGCGTGATGCGTGATGTGTGTTGCGTATTGCGTGTTCCGCAGCAAGTTGCGGCATCCAGTGGTTGTTTGCCTGGGTTCCAAGCCCTGCTGCCTATTGGACGGAACCCGTTTATATTTCGTATATAAACCTGTATCTGCTGCAGTTATTCGTGTTACTTCGTATAGTAAGCACTGCGTCTTTCTGCGTAGCGAGCATCTGAAGCAACTCTTCTGCTGTCTTGCCGTCTTGCATGGTTGCTCCTCGGTCTTTAGGATGGAGGCTACTGTGCCCACGCCGCAGCCAGGACAGGCTCGGTTGGGAGACCTTGCCCATTACAGGGACTACGATTGCCTTGCGCTTTTGTCGCTCTGTGTCCTGCCAAGCTTAGGAAGCCACCTGGGCACTCGCTTGGCATAATCTACCCACTCTTGGCCAAACCGGCTTCTCAGATTGGGCTCCTCTACGATGACTGTGAATGTATGAATCGCAGACACCAGGACTGGGAGTATGAGAAACATAGCTGCAAGATCGAGGAGGAATGCCAAGCCGGCGAAGAAAAGGAACTGGCCCCACATCATGGGGTTTCTCACGATCCCATATGGACCAGAAGTGACCAGCTTTTTGGTAGGCTCAGAAAAGCCAGTAGTTCCTTGTCCCGCCTTGAACTGAAGCCAGGTACACCGAACGATAAGAAACAATCCGAAAGCAGCTAATGCAAAGCCAAATGCGCTGAATGGAAAGCTGAATAGAGTTGGGAACTTCAGCACGTTATCGAGCCATATTGACAACAAGATGACCACGACATACTCGGCAAGGACTCCGCTGTAATGTGCAATGGTTCCCAGTCTTTTTGCGTTAATCTGCATTTTCTTCATTCGAGTATCCGGCTTCGAGTCTCAAGCAGCCAGCCCCAGACCACTGCGCCAGGCTTCGGCGATGGTGTCCAGGTGCGGGAAGCCAGTGGCCTGAGCAGCAGCGACAGCCGCTTCGACGTCGTAGGTCGGCCGTGGCCACTCCACCTGCCAGCCGTTGGGGATGTCTTCCAGCAGCGCGTAGCAGGGCCGCGGGTCGCCGTCGGCGGGCAGCCCCACGCTGCCCACGCCGACGACAGTCAACTTGCCAACCTGCCGCCGCATCGGATGATGCGTATGTCCGCACAGCACCACCTCGATCCCGGCGGGCACATCGGCGACCATGGCTGCCAGCTCCTCCTCCGGCGTGTCGGGCAACATGCCCTCGCGGAAGTCTCGCGGCGAGCCGTGCACGCAGAGCAGTGGGCCGATGCGCTGCTGGAAAGGCAGGCTGAGCAGGTAGGTGTGCTGTTCCGGACTGAGCTGCTCCTTCAGCCAGAGGTGGCAGTCGTAGACCATGGCCTGCCGCTCGTCGGCTGGCCGCCAGCCGGCAGGCAGAGGCTCCTTGTACCAGGCGTCGGTGTTGCCAAGCACCACGGGGCAGCCCAGGGCGCTCAACCGCTCTACCACCTGGCCCGCAAACGGCCCCAGGGCGACCAAATCGCCCAGGCAGACGAGATGGTCAACGGCGTGCTGCCCGATGTCGGCCAGCACCACCTCCAGCGCACTCAGGTTGCCGTGGATGTCTGAAAAAGCCGCGATGCGCATGGGATACTCCTCA
>DFBV01000217.1 GCA_002366755.1 Anaerolineales bacterium UBA3071 | reverse complement strand
CTCCCGCTCCGTCTGCTGCAGCCCAGCAATCCACGCCTTGGCATCTCGCGCAGCGGCGGAGATGCTGTCAAGTTCCGCTGAAAAACCAGACCGGATGACACCGCCCGTGGCCAGCGTGGCCGGTGGCTCGTCGGCGATGGCCTTTCGCAAGAGCGAGAGGACGTCTTCACAGGGATCGAGGGGGGAAGATAGTAGGTATTGGATATTGGATACTGGAGCCCCTGATTCCGATCCAATATCTAATTCACTGATATCCAATCCCCCGACGAGCGAGTGAATTTGCGGCACTGGCGTCAGCGTCTCTCTGATACCTACCAAGTCTCTTGGCAAAGCAATGCGCTGCACGACGCGGGTGATCCACCGCTCCAGGTCGCCCACGCCGCGCAGGATGTCCCGCAGCTCCACGCGTCGCGGCGTGTCGTTGACCCACGATTGCACAGCGTCCAACCGGCGGTTGATGCGCTCCACATCCAGCAGCGGCTGACCCAGCCAGCGGCGCAGCAGCCGCGCGCCCAGCGGTGTGCGTGTCACATCGAGCACGCCTAGCAGCGAGCCTTTGGCCAAGCCGGAGCGGATGGTCTGCACCAGCTCCAGGTTGCGCCACGTGGCCTCATCGAGGACCATGAACTCCGCCGTGGAGTAGGTGCGCAACCCCGCAAGCTGCGACAGCGCATCGGGCTGCGTGTCTCGCAGATACTGCACCAGCGCCCCCGCCGCGCGCACCGCCAGCAGCTTGCCCTCACAACCGTAGCCGGCCAGCGATCCCACGCCGAAGTGATCCAGCAACGCCTGGCGGGCCGTCTCCAACTCAAAGCGCCACCCGTCAAGAGAAGATAGGGGACAGGCGACAAGAGTCCCTATCTCGTCACCCCCACCCCCCCCCACCCCCACACCCTCTTCNNGGTGTAACGACCTCTGCCGGCTGAAGCCTCGCCAGTTCTTCCGCAACCCGTTGCCGCACACCATCACCATCAAACTGCGTGGTGGCGAACTCACCTGTGGTGATGTCGGCGTAGGCCAGGCCAGCGCGCCGGTCTTCCATCACCAGTGCCACCAGGTAGTTATTGCTTCTCTCCTCCAACAAGCCGGGCTCCACCAGCGTGCCGGGGGTGACCACCCGCCGCACATCGCGGGGCACTAGCCCCCTTACCGGCGTTGACCCCATCTGCTCGGCGATGGCGACCTTGTATCCGGCGCGGATGAGCTTGGCGATGTAGCCGTCGACGGCGTGGTGGGGGACGCCAGCGAGGGGCACACGGTGGTTCTTGCCCACGGGGCGGGAGGTGAGCACGATGTCGCAGACCTCGGCGACGGTCCTGGCATCCTCGTCAAATGTCTCGTAGAAGTCGCCCAGGCGGAAGAAGAGAATGACGTCGGGGTATTGCTTCTTGAGAGCCAAATACTGCCGCCGCATGGGTGTGGTCATGAGCTTCCGCGTCCCTCCAGGTACTCTGCTGGTGTCAGCACCAATAGCGAGGTCTTGCCGCGAAAGTGCCGGGCGTTCCACGAGATGAACGTATCTATCTCGGCATACTTCTCGGCCGTGCTCAGTATCAACGCGTCCATGAAAGCCATCCTGGCGAAGATCTTGTACAGGCTGCGCTCAATGAGCACTTGCTGCAGGAGTTGCTCAGCGGATAGGCCTTGAGTCCTGGGGAGAAGCACTCGCACCCTGTAGTTCTTGTCGAAATCACGGTAGAGTTTCTGCACGGCGACAAGAGATAGATTGAACGAGGCCTTGCCGCAAATCTCCAACAGATTGAAGATCGTCGTTGCTTTGGGAATAGGCCGCACCCTGTCCAGGAAGTCCTGATTGAGCGAGAACCGCACATCGCGGAGATACATCAGGTGGATAGCGTAGACATCGGAATCAATCAGGATCATACGCGTACCCTCGCGAAGCCTCCATGAACTCCTTGATCGTCGGGTGAGGGGGACTGGCTCGCAACTCGGCGATGATCTCCTGCATCTCCCGTTCTGCCTGCGCAATCTCCTCCGGGGTGTAGTGGGGCTGCTCTGCCGCCATCCGCTGTGTGGCCGCCCAGATGTCTTCGAGTAGCTCCCCAACAGCCTGCTCGCTGTCGGCAGTGTCTAGACCCTCCTCCTGCTGCCATCGTTGGGTGATCGACCGCAGGTTTGAGGCGTCAGGTGTCTCTCTCCGAAGCTGAATAGCCTCCTGTGCTTTCATCTGCATAGAAGCCAAAGAGTGTGATCCCGGCTGCACATGATGCGCTGCACCCGCGTCGCGCACTTCTGGTCGCAGCAGCCGCTCCACGTCTTCGGCGGCAATGCGGTAATCCCGCCCCAACTTTGCCGCCGGCAGCTTCCCCTGCTTGATGTAGCTGCGCACCGTCTCCACCCGCACTTGCAGGAGGTCGGCCACATTCTGCGTCGTCAGGTAACGCCGGTTTTCGACTGCCCCTTTCCGCTTTCCCATCGGTAACACCTCTGTTTTCCTGAGTTTGCCTTATTCTACCGCAATTTGCCGCTGCAGGCAAACGGCAGACGACAGAGACGAAACCGGCACTACACCGCAGCTATCCGCGCCTTGCCCATCGGATCGCCGTACAGCGTGTAGGCCAGCCAGGTGGGGTTGGTCTCGTCCAGACCCTTGACGTGCAAACGGGCGCGGTGGAAGGCCTCCCCCAGCGGAGCACCATCCCACAGCTCGTCGTAGAACTTCACCGCGAACTCGGCTGCCAGCTCATCGTGCACCTCCCAGGCGGAGCCCACGAAACCGCTGGCGCCAGCGTTGACGAAACGCTCCGCCCAGCCGTCCAGTCCGGTCAAAGCAAAGCCGAGTTGGCTGGTGTGACAGGCGTTGAGGAAGACCAGCGGCCTGGCCAACTTCACTCCCGTTGCCTTGGGACCCACAATGTCCGACGGGCGCAGTTCGCCGTCGGCCAGTTCCACCGCCGACTCGCCTGGGCGTTCGCTGTTGAAGTTGCCGTGGCAGGCGAAGTGCCAGAGGCTCACCTCGCCCTGCTCCAGCAGGCTGCCCACTTCGGACACCCGCCGCAAGAAGGGAACCCGCACAGCGATACCCGTCTGCCCCAGACTCTGGAAGTACTCCTCCTCCTGTTTCACGTGCTCCAGGCCACTCTCAGGCACTACCAACGTAGCGGAGCCCACCTCCACAGCATCCGGCAGGCCGTTGCCCGCCAGCCAGCGGGAGAGCTGGAACCGCTCGCAGAGGAACTCGTCGTCAATGATGTCTTCCAGGTCGCTGTCGTCGTACGGCTTGACCATCTCCCAGGGGATCCAGGGCTCATCGGAGGTGATGAGGATGCTCTTTCCCCGCAGGCTGTCCCTAAATCGGCGGTAGGCCTGTTTCAGTTCCGGCGAGAAGAGGTCTCTGTGCAAGTTCTGGCCGATGCTCTCCAAGCGGGCTCGGATCTGCTCCTGCTGCAGTACGCTCCTCTCTTCCAGCCGCTTGCGGGCCAGGATATTCAACTCGTCGAACAGGTGGCCCAGGTGCTCTCGCGGCGGGCACGCCAGCCGCACCGACCCGGCGGGGGTAAAATGGACCCCCACCTCGCTGTGGACGGAGTGCAGCATGAAGTGCAGCGTTCGCTGGTCATCGCTGAGCGTGACGCGCAGCTCCAGGTCCGGGGGCAACGCCCCGGGCGAGCTGGTACGCACGGCCACCGGCTCCGTGCTCACCGGACGAACGGCAACTGACACGTCCGCCTCCACTACTTGAGTGACGAAGCTCGCACTGCCCACATTGCGGTTGCGGTGATAGAAGTCCAGGACGATGCGCTTGTTGCCAAGGCTCAGCGGCCGCAGGAAGAAGACGATGGGATCGGAATCGCGTTCAGGATAGACGGTGATCGGTTGCATCGTGCGGCCGTACGCCTCTTCGAAATCCTCCGCCCGCAGGATGACCAGCACATCCTCAGGCCCGCCGCTGGTCAGCTCCATAGCCACGCGCTCGGTGACCAGCGACCATTCCACAGGCTGACGGGTCAGGCTGACTGTCAGTGGCACAGGCGGCTGGTCCAGCCGCACCTGCTCAGGGAAGTTCACGTCGGTGTAGCGCTCAACGACAAGCGGCGACTCGGGCTCCTCCCCGGCCATTTCCTCTTCGTCTCCCACCATTTTCGGCTCGTGGGGCCACGGCAGCGGCGGAGCGAGAGGCTGCTTCACATCCTCCCGGATCAGACTCCTGCGGACAGTCCGAGCATCGGCCAGCATGTCCAAGACCGTTTCCAGCACCTGGGAGTCGACCTGCACCCTCTTTCCCCGCAAGCGGCGGCCCTTGGCTGCGTCGAGGATATCGCCCAGCAGCGGTGCAAGAACCGGCATCCTCTCCAGTTTCTGCAAGAACTCAATGGCGACGTCGGCCCGTTCAACGTCAGATGCTGCAGCCCACAGCCGCTTCTCCACCTCGGCGAAGAGGGAGAGCAACTCGCCGCGCACGTCGCCATCCAGCCGGTGCCAATGCTCCTTGAGCCGCTCGCCCGCCGCCTGCATGGCCGGCACCGCCTTGCGCCGCAGGAAGACCCGTTCGCTGCTCATCGGTCACCTCCATCACGAAGAAGACCACGAACAAGACCACGAAGAACACGAAAGAGCACGAAAAACACGAAGGAAGTTTCGCCTCTTTCGCTTGTTTCGTGACTTTCGTGGCTTACGCCACGCGATTGACCAACTTGATCAGTTCACCCCATCCGGTGGCGGCGAAGTCCAGATCGTCGTAGAACTGCGAGATGCCCCTGGCGGGGAAGTAGATGGACAAGCCGTGGGCACGCTCGGCGTACTCGTCGCCCTGAGCCACGTTCGCCAAGATCGGCCTCCCGCTCCCTGATGTCAACTCGCCCAGCAGGGCCTGAGCGGAGTCCAGCACGGCAGCATCCTGGCCTCGGTACTGCCGCAGAAACGCCTGCAAGAAATCGCTCAGGTCCAGGTAGTCCGGGTCGTCGAATCGGAAACCATCCTGCTTGGCTCGGTTCAGCGCCACCTCCAGGAAAACGTCATCAGCAAGAACAGCTCGCAGCGCGGCCACGAAGGCCGTCACCTTCTCCCCCAGCGGCTCCATCTGCCGCAGATCAATGGCTGCCTGCGTCACCTCCGGCAATCGGCGGGTGGGAGGCCGGTAGGAGCGCACGTATTCTTGCACGATCAACTCGCCGAGTTCATGGGGTGTCATCTGCGGGCAGTCGGTGAGCGCCGAAAGGATAGGAGTGTAGGGCCAACCGGCCATGGGCTCGACCTCCTGCGAGCCGACCAAGACAGCCGCCTGATCCCTGAGTTGATAGGCCACTTCCAACATGCTCATCAGGCAAGCGTCCATGCCCACGATGCTCAGTCGCTGCCCTGTGGCCTCGGCCGCCTCGGCCAACGCTTGCTTCAACTCACCATTATCCAGGAAATCCTTGGACGAATCGTCCGCGCAGATCCAACGGGTATCATCATCCTGAATGCCCAGTACGTGGCCGGCTGTCTTCCGAAAGACCGCCTTGCGCACCCCAGTCTGGCTCATGGCCCGCGAGCGATCCGGCGTGCGCGGCAGATGCCGATAGGCCGCATAGATGTCATCTTCCTTCCAGCCACCACCGTGGTTCCAGAGCACCAGCAGGTAGTGCTCGGCAGGGCGACGCTTCATGCCCCAGATGATGAAGTCGCGCAGCGTGTTCGGGTCGCCGCAGTTGGTTTCGTCAATGCGCAGCAGCTCTGGCTCTTGGTCCGGCCCTTTGATCTCCAGGCGGTAGCTAACGTCGTTTTCGGTGATGGTGTCGAACTGAGCCAGCACGGCCACCCCATCGCTGGCTCCGGCAGCCTTGAGCTCGTCCAGGTCGTCGTAGCCAGCCGACGTCATCTCGGCCATGATCTGCTCCGCCCCCCAGGCGGTGGGGAACTCCTTTCCGTTGTCCCCCGCCATGTAGAGCATGAGGGTCCATTGCCGCTGAGTCGGTTTCGGTTCCATGAGATCCTCCTCGCTGTCTTCCACGGGCGGGCCTCTGAAGATGCCCGCCAGCCACTCTGTCAGTCGTTCCCAGCACATGCGCTTCCTCCTTCCCCGCCGTGGAGCGCGGGTCACCGGTATTATGATGACCAGGCCAAACTCCGGCGCTGCTGCTCTCCGCAGCATCTCGATTATAACACACTTCCCCTGCACGAGTCAAAGGCCCAACGACGCAGGCAAGGCAATTGCATCTGGCTGCTTCTGCGATCGGCAGGTCCATCTCCAATCCGTTCGTGCTAGTGTCATGGATCTGGAGTGCACCGTCTCCGACGATGCGGCAAAGTCGGAGACTTTGCACTCCGAACGCGCGAACCTGCCATCTCGGATTTGACAAGATCCGGCGCGTATGCTATAGTTGCCTATGCATAAGTTAATGACGTGTTCAACAGAAGGAGAACCATGCCTCTACGAGACCAAATGCGCAAGGGGAGCTCCGAGATCATCATCCTCAGCCTGCTGGC
>DFBV01000122.1 GCA_002366755.1 Anaerolineales bacterium UBA3071 | reverse complement strand
CCATGCCCGCAAGGACCAGATAGCGCGTGAAGCGCCCCTGGCGGCGCGTTTGCGCCCGCGCACCTTGCAGGAGATGGTCGGCCAGGAGCACATCGTCGGCCCCGGGCGGCTGCTGCGCCGCGCTATTGAGGCAGATCGCCTCTTTTCTTCCATCATCCTGTGGGGCCCGCCCGGCACCGGCAAGACCACGCTGGCTATGATCATCGCCAACCGCACGCGGTCCCATTTCGAGGTTATCAGCGCCGTGCTTGCTGGAGTAGCCGACATCCGGCGGGCGATCAAGGAAGCTGGGGAGCGGCGATTGCTGCATGGCCAGCGCACCATCGTCCTCGTCGACGAGATTCACCGCTTCAACAAGGCACAGCAGGACGCGCTGCTGCCGCACGTGGAGGACGGCACGATCACCCTCATCGGCGCCACGACGGAGAACCCCTACTTTGAGGTCATCGGCCCGCTAGTCTCCCGCTCTCGTATCTTCCAGCTTCACCCGCTGACGGAGGAGCAACTGCAGACGCTCTTGCTGAGTGCCCTGACGGATGACGAGCGGGGTTACGGCAAGCGACAGGTGCAGGTGGGCCGGGATGCCCTGGCCCATCTGGCGCACGTTGCTGGCGGCGATGCCCGCAACGCGCTCAACGCGCTGGAACTGGCGGTCGAATCCACATCGCCCGATGCTGAGGGTGTCATTCATATTGATTTGGTCACGGCCCAGGATTCCATTCAGCGGCGGGCGCTGCTCTACGACAAGGACGGCGACGCCCATTACGACACCATCTCCGCCTTCATCAAGAGTCTGCGGGGCTCGGACCCCGATGCGGCGCTGTATTGGCTGGCCAAGATGGTCTACGCCGGCGAGGACCCCCGCTTCATCGTGCGTCGTTTGATCATCTTTGCCTCCGAGGACGTGGGACTGGCGGACCCGCAGGCGCTGGTGGTGGCCACGGCGGCAGCGCGGGCGCTGGAGTGGGTGGGATTGCCCGAAGCGCAGTATGCGCTGGCCGAGGTAACGCTCTACCTGGCCACGGCCCCCAAGAGCAACTCAGCGGGCGCCTATTGGAAGGCGCTGGCGGACGTGGAGCGGGACGGTATCGTGGATGTGCCCAACCACCTGAAGGATGCCAGCCGCGATGGGAAAGCGCTGGGTCATGGCCAGGGCTACAGGTATCCGCACGACTACCCGGGCCACCACGTCCGGCAGCAGTACCTGCCTGATCGCTTGCAGGGCCACCGCTATTACGAGCCGGGTGTGCTGGGCTATGAGCGGCAGATCGCCGAACGGCTGCGGCGCTGGCGAGGCGAGGAGAAGTAGCCTGTGCGCCTCGTCCACCTGTCGCTGACCAACTTCCGTAACTTCGCCCGGCTGGAACTCGATTTCCCCCAGCCGATCACGCTGCTGCAAGGAGGCAACGCGCAGGGCAAGACCAACCTGCTGGAGGCCATCTACTACCTGGCCACCAGCCGTTCGCCCCGCGCCACCGCCGAGCGGGAGGTGGTGAACTGGCTGGCCTTCGACGAACCGCTTCCCTTTGCCCGGCTGGTCGCTGACGTGGTTCGTGATGGCTCCTCCCTGCGACTGGAGATCACCCTGGTGCAGCGAGCCAACCAGGGCGGCAACACTCCCCGTTTCTCCAAGCAGATACGCATCAACGGAGTCAAGAAGCGGGCGCTTGATCTGGTGGGCTGTCTGCCCGTGGTGCTCTTCTTGCCCCGGGACATCCGTCTGGTCACCGGCTCGCCCAGTGGCCGGCGACGCTATCTCAACGCCAGCCTTTGCCAGATAGATGCTGCCTACTGCCGCTCGTTGGCGGAGTACGACCGCGTGCTCACGCAGCGCAACGCATTGCTGCGGGAGTTGCGCGAGCGGGGAGGCGGAGGGGCACAGCAGTTGCGCTTCTGGGACGAGCGGCTGGTCACACTGGGCAGCCGGTTGACGGTCCGGCGTGCCGCTTTGGCAGCCGCCCTGGACGAGGAGGCAAGGAAACAGCATCGCGAACTGTCCGCCGGGCGCGAGCGGTTGCGGCTGCGCTATGAATCCGGGATCACTGACCGGTTGCCGTCCCTGGGTCAACAACTGGCATTGGACTTGGAGGGAATTGCGGAGTCGCCCTCCCTGGACATTGAGCAAGTCGCCGCGCTTTTCCAAAGGGGGCTGGATGCACTGCGCGGACGGGAAATCGCTGCCGGCATGTCGTTGCTGGGCCCTCATCGCGATGACCTGGGCTTCCTGAGCGAAGGCCGTGCCCTCCGTGCCTACGGTTCTCGAGGGCAGCAGCGGACGGCCGCTCTGGCTCTCAAGCTGGCGGAGGTGACGGTGATGAGCCGCGAGCTGGGGGAGCCACCACTGCTGCTGCTGGATGACGTCATGTCGGAATTGGACGAGGCCCGTCGTCGGGCTCTGCTGGCGCTGCTGTCCAGCGCCCCTCAGGCTATCGTGACGGCGACCGATTGGGAGGATTTCTCGCCTGCTTTTCGCGGCCAGGCGCGTCAACTGCAGGTGGTTGAGGGCAGAATCGGAGAGGTGGTCTGATTAGTCGCTTGGTCTCTTGGTCTATTGGTCGGATGGTCTGTTGGTCTCGTTGGTCGGGTGGTCGGTCTGACTGCTCGACTACGTGACCGCTTGACCACGCGACCACCAGACTACAGTGGCCGTTTCTTGGGCATGCCAGGGCGGCGGGGATAGCGGTCTGGTGTCTGGGCGGTCTTCTCCACGACCATGATGTGTCGGGTTTCGGCCAGGCCGGGTATCTCCACAGGAACGATTCGGCGCAGCTCTCCGCCCAGAATGGCCATTGCTCGCTCCGAGGCGATGGCTTCGGCTGTCGCCGCTTCGCCTTTCTGAGCCAACACCATGCCCCCACGGCGGCAGAAGGGCAGCCCGTATTCCAGCAGCACGGGCAGCTCCGCCACTGCCCGCGCCAGGACCAGGTCGTAGGCCTCTCGATGTTCGGGATGATGCGCCAGCGTCTCGGCGCGGTCGTGTACGGCGGTCACGGTGGTCAGGCCCAGATCGGCGACGATGTGTTCCAGGAAGCGCACCTTCTTCCGGCGGGATTCCAGCAGCGTCAGCTTCAGGTTGGGCCAAACGATCTTCAGAGGCAGGCCCGGGAAGCCTGCCCCCGTGCCGATGTCCAGAGCTTGCAACGAGCGAGCCAGCCAGGAGGCCAACGGTTCAGCACTGATGGCCGTCAGCGCCAGGAGGCAGCTCAAGGAATCCAGGAAGTGCCGGGTTTCCACCTGCTCCGGGTCGGTAACCGCCGTGAGGTTGAAGCGTTGGTTCCATTCCAACAACTGCTCGGAGTAGCGTTGGAAGGTCTCGATTTGCGCTGGGTTGAGGGACAGGCCAAACCGGCGGCCTCCCTCGGCTAACCGTCTCATCGTCATCTTCTGGCTCTTTTGCAGCTTTGGCAGGATTATACCATGATCTGTCCCAGAGACAAAGCTTGGTTGGGACGGTACCACGCTCCTCGTTGTCAACCCCGACTCCAACTCGCTGACCCCGGTGGATACAGCCAGCCGTTCGGTCGTCACTGAACTCCCTGTCGGTGTGGACCCGCGCACCGTGGCCGTCGACGATGCAGGGAGACGGGCTTACGTGGCCAACAGAGGTGTGGGCCATCCGACGGCTCATCGGCGGGCGGCAAGATGGGCACTGAATCCTCGGTGCGCCGGGAACCGACACGCCAGAGTGAGTTCGGAGCACTTCGGTTTTGGCATAGTCTCCCGCCATTGCGTTGACATGTTCGTAGTAAGCCACGGAGCGTAGCGTAGTGGCGTTTTGGCGGCACTCCACTTCGTTTCGTGCCTGACTACGAGCCATCAACACGTTGCAGGGAGACCACCGGTTTTGGCAGGTTTTGTGAAATCGTGGTATGATATGGTGAGTGAGCCCCTGTAGCTCAATGGACAGAGCGCCGGACTTCGAATCCGTAGGTTGCGCGTTCGAGTCGCGCCGGGGGCGCCTGGGACCAAAGCAGAATGTAGTTGATGTCTTGGACTTGGAGATGAACCAATGCCTACTGCACTAGTTGTCTCGGACCAACGGCAGGTCATCGCCCGGATAGACACCATCATCCGCGAACTGGAGGGGTTACGCCGGCAGTTGGCCACCCCGCCGAAGACTACAGTAACAACCAGCATCGCTGAAGAACTGTTTGGTGCGGCGGGACGGGGCACGCGAGATGAATACGACCCAAACCTGGACTGGGCAAGGTTTAGTCAATGACCACGCCGTTGAGTGCTTTCACAGGGGCTGCTATCTACCTCGACACCATGCTGCCCTACATGCTTCTGCGCGGTATAGATTCGACAATCAAGCACTTCTTTGAACGGATAGAGCGGGGCGACCTCTCAGCGTACACTTCAATTCTGACATTCGATGAACTGGCATACCGCTTGTTGTTGGCTTCCGTCAAAGATCGCTACAAAGGTTCTCCGCTTGATCGTCTCCGTAGCGAAGAAGACAAAATGATGGCGGAGTTTGCAGGCCCAGTTGCTGCCCTGTTACGCCGGCTCCGCGATCTATCGCATCTTGTCGTTCTAGATGTCCTGGCATCAGATCTGGAAGTGCTGAATGAAGCAATGGTCAAGCACCACCTTCGTCCACGCGACGCCCTGCATCTGGCGGCTATGTAGAGGGTAGGCTGCTTTGACTTGGCCAGCAACGACTCCCGCTTCGACACTGTTCCTCACGTTCGGCGATACAGTTTCTGAAGACATAGCCCGTCGCCCGAAATGGCTTCTTTTTGCCGTTCCTCTTCGGCCGGACTTCGAATCCGTAGGTTGCGCGTTCGAGTCGCGCCGGGGGCGCCTGATGAAGGATTGTAATGAGGCAGTTCTCTGCAGGAGAAGCGCTCATGCAGAGGCTAACCATCGTCTCCTTGTTTGTGGTCCTCATCGGCACCGTCATGCTAGGTATGCTGCCAATAGCTCTCGCAGACCTGCCTGCCGATGGGGGCAGCCTCGACGTCGTAGAGCGCAGCTTCAGTCGGCCATCTGAGCCACAGCCGAACTCGCTGCCGCATTCGGGACAAGCACAAGGCCTCGATCCTTGACCTGACGAGTTTGTCGTGGAGCTGGACGGTCTGCACCCCGACGCCACCCCGCTCACCCTGGTACGCATACCGGACGGCTGGTTCATGATGGGCTCTCCGACAACCGAGAGGGGTCACGTGGAGAGCGAGCGCCCCTGGCACGAACGACTCGTGGCGCCGCCCTTCTACATGTCCAAGTACGAGATAACTCAGGCGCAGTGGGAGGCAGTGCTCGGCTACCTGCCGCAGGGACTGTTCGGGGATGACATCGGCCTGAACTACCCTGTTTACGCTGTGTCGCGAGCGGAAATATACGACTTTCTGCGAGAGCTAGCCTACGAGACTCTGGACGATCAAAATCGGAACATGGCCCTCCGCCTGCGTTTCGAGTGGGTCTTGCCGTCGGATAGCAGCAAGTGGGCCAATCGCATCCGCCGGGCCAGACAGAGACTGGTCGAGAAGGGGGAGATGTCCAGCCCAAGTCGATGGGTCTGGGCGATCACTGAGAAGGGGCGACAACGGATTGGCAGGAAGGCTGAGGAAGGGCCCCCTGCACCCGGCTTCATCGAGCTCTACGAGGAGTACGAGGCCTCATTCCGTGCCCAATTGCTCGATGGGCTCAGTGAACTCACTCCTCGCCGGTTTGAACTGTTCGCTCGCCGGTTGCTTGAGGCGTACGGTTTTGTGGATGTGAAGGTGACTGGCATTTCCGCCGATGGTGGCATTGACGGCTACGGGAAGCTGCACCTGGGCCTGGCATCCATGAATGCAGCGTTTCAATGCAGAAGGTGGCGGGG
>DFBV01000143.1:5613-6723 GCA_002366755.1 Anaerolineales bacterium UBA3071 | reverse complement strand
TGGCCACCTGGCCAATAGCGAAATCCCCCAGATGGCCGATGCGCCAAGCGGCCATTTGTGCTACACTGTAGATAGAGTTTATTAGGAGGAAAAGGATGAGTGAAGAAAAGGTCTGGACAGAGGAATTTCGGGTCAGCGGCGAGGGTCTCTTGGCCAAAGTCAAAGAACTGGTGCATGAGGGCAACATTCGCCGCATCGCCATCAGAAACGAGGAAGGCAAAACGCTGATCGACATTCCGCTCACGCTGGGTGTTGTCGGCGCTGTGGTTGCCCCGCAGTTGGCGGCGATCGGCGCCATAGCGGCCTTGGTCACCGACTGCACCATCGTTGTTGAGATGGCAGAAGAATAGGTGGCACGTATCGGGGCGTTCGTCGTGGGCCCTCTCAGGAAAGGGGAGACCAGCGAACGCCTATTCTTTTGGAATGTGTAACAGTCTACAGGGGAGGATCCCTCATGAATCACACAGTGGAAGTTTCTCACGCCGCCAAATCCTTTGGTGCGACCCAGGCGGTGGCGGACGTCTCCTTCGCCGTCGAACAGGGCGAGATCTTCGGCCTGCTGGGGCCCAACGGGGCCGGCAAGACGACCACCATCCGGCTCATTCTGGACATCTTCAGACCGGATGGGGGCACCGTGTCCATTCTGGACGGCCCGATGACGGAGGAGAAGAAGGACCGCGTCGGCTACATGCCAGAAGAACGTGGCCTGTATCAGGACATGGTGTTGGAGCAGTGCCTGGTGTATCTGGGCCGGCTCAAAGGGATGTCCAAGGGCGATGCTCAGCAGCGCGTCGGCGTCTACCTGGAGCGGTTCGACCTGGCCCAGCACAAGCGAAAGAAGGTCAAGGAGCTGAGCCGAGGCATGCAACAGAAAGCGCAGATCATCAGCACCGTGCTTCACGGCCCGGAACTGCTCATCCTGGACGAACCGTTCAGCGGCCTCGACCCCGTGAACACGCAACTGGTCAAGGAGCTGATGTTGGAACTGCGGGAGGCAGGCACGACGATCATCATGTCCACGCACATGATGCGCCAGGTCGAGGAATTGTGCGACCGCATCGTGCTCATAGACGAAGGGTACAACGTGCTCTACGGCGAGCTGGATCAGAT
>DFBV01000143.1:0-5509 GCA_002366755.1 Anaerolineales bacterium UBA3071 | reverse complement strand
CAGGACATCCTGCAGCAGTTGTTGTCGAATCAGGTCACCGTCGAGCAATTCGAGATCGCCATGCCCACGCTGGATGAGATCTTCATCCGCACGGTGAATGGGCAAGCTGATTAGGGAGCTGGATCATGTCAAAGGTTTGGTTGATTGCCCAACAGCACTACAGACAAGAGGTACTCAAGCGCAGCTTCATCATCATCATGCTCAGCCTGCCACTGTTCCTGACCCTTTCCGTCGGCATGGGCTACCTCACCTCCAGACTGGAAAGAGAGAGTAGCACACTGGGCTACGTGGACGAAGCGGGATTTCTGGTCAACATGCTGCCTGAGCCCGGGGACGATGTCCATCTCCTTTCGTTCGGGACGGCGGAGGAGGCAGATGCGGCCTTGAAGGCAGGGGCAATCGATGGTTTCTACGTGCTCCCGCCCGACTATTCCGGTGGCGGTCAGGTGGAACTCGTCTACTTCGAGCTACCCCGCTGGGCCGCCAGGCGCCACTTCCGCAGCGTCGTGCTGGCGAATCTGTTGTCCGACCAGCCGCCAGAGATCGTGGGACGAATACTGCCTGGCCCCACGGTCACAGTGCGGGCGACCGCGTACAACCGTGAGTTTCCTGGCGGTGATCCGAGCGCAGGCCAGGTTGCACCCATCATCGTCGGTGCCATCTTTGCCTTTTTCACCATGACCACATCTGGTTTCTTGATGAGTGTGATGGTGAAGGAAAAAGAGAACCGTACTATGGAGATCCTGTTGTCGTCCGTCTCGACGTTCCGGATGGTGCTGGGCAAGGTCTTGGCCGGCATGGGCATCGGCGCGACGTTGTTGGTCGTGTGGGGGGTGTTCTTTGCAGTAGCGGCATGGCTCGGTCGTAGCGTCCTGGAGATCGCTTGGCTGCAGGACATCAGCGTCAACTGGCGGGACATCCTTCTGCTGCTGGTGGTAGCCGCGCCGTCGTACCTGGTCATCTCGGTTATCATGACCATGATAGGCATCTCTGTGAGCAACCAGCAGGAGGCTGATCAGATAGGCCCTTTCATGTTCTTGATCATGCTCCTCCCCCTGTTTCTGCTCATGCCTATCGCCAAGAGTCCCAATGGCGCGGTGGCGGTTGGCCTGAGCCTGTTCCCGCCGACATCGGTGATGGCCGTAGCCTTCCGCAGCCTGTTCAGGGAGGTTCCCCTCTGGCAGATACTCGCCTCGGCGGGCATCGCGCTGGTGTGCGGGATCGTCTTGGTTTGGTTGGCAGGCAAGGCCTTGCGGACGAGCATGCTGCGCTACGGCAAGCGGTTGAGGTTGGGCGAGCTGTTCCAGGGAAGCGGCAACAGAGCCGCAGCTCGGTCCAGTCTGCATAAGGCGTGAGCAGGTTAGATCACGCTTCACCGCACAGTTCTCGAAGGCTACATACGGAGACAGAATATGAACAAGACGATCCTGGTGATGGCTAGTGAAATCCGCACGACGCTGCGGCGCAAGTCGTTTACCCTCTTTGCCTTTGGTCTGCCGCTTGTGCTAGGCATAGTCGTTCTGATCGTGGCAGCCGTCAATCGCGATGCGGCTACGGCGCTGATTCCCAATGAAACAGAGACACCCGCCGTAGTCGAGCAGGTGGGCGAAGGGTACGTGGATCAGGGCAGCCTGATCAGCACGCTTCCCTCCGACATCCCCTCCGATTGGTTGACCGAGTATCCCGATGAGGCAGCGGCGCAGGCAGCGTTGGAGGCAGAGGAAATCTCCGCCTACTATGTCATTCCGGCTGACTACGTAGAGACGGGCGAGATCATCTACGCTCAACCAGAATACAATATCGTGGGCGGCAGTGTCAACACGGACGGCATGGAGTGGATTCTGCTGGTCAACCTGCTCGACGGCGACACCGAGTTGGCGGCGCAGGTATGGAAACCGTTCGACGCACAGGTGACTCAACTGGCGTCGTCCAAGGCAGGGGACACGGAAGATAGTTGGATCACCGAACTCCTGCCTCAGTTGATGACACTCATCCTGTATATTGCGATCCTCTTGCCCTCCGGCGTGCTGGTAAGCGCCGTGACCGATGAGAAGAAGAACCGCGTCCTGGAAGTGCTCATGTCGTCGGTTTCGCCCCAGCAGATGATTACTGGCAAGATCCTGGGGGTTGGCCTGCTGGGCCTCCTGCAGACAGCCTTGTGGGTCGGCGTGCTGTGGATGGTGGTGCGTCTGGGCGGGCAGCCATTGAAGATCCCCGCCGGTTTCGAGCTGCCAACCCAATTGTTTGTCTGGTCGTTTGTCTACTTCCTTCTGGGCTATGGAATGTACGGGGCGCTGTTGGCAGGCGTCGGCGCGTTGGCACCCGATGTCAAGGACACAAAGGGCGCTTCGTTTGTGGTGATGTCGCCGCTGATCGCCGTGTACGTGTTCGTTATCGTTATCATCACCAATCCTAATGGGCTGATTGCTCTGCTGGTGAGCCTGTTCCCACTGACCTCGCCGGTGGGCATGATTGCCCGGATGACGGCGGGAGAGGTGCCCTGGTGGCAGTTGGCGCTGGCCGCGGCCTTGCAGTTGCTTGCCGCCATCTTCATCGTGCGTTTGGTGGCGCGCCTGTTCCGGGCGCAGCACCTGCTTTCCGGCCAGCCGTTCAACGTGCCTCGTTTCATGCGTGCACTGGCAGGGCGAGCCTAGGCAAGAGACACTGGGAGGTACCGCCATGAAGCCGTTTCCCGACAGAACCGCCACGTCGCTGGAGTGGATTCAGCCGCGGACTCTCGACCGCTACTTCGAGCTGCGTGCTGGCAATGACCTGTTGGGAACGCTCTGTTGGCAGGGTGTCCTGAGCAATCTGGCGACTGCCAAGACGGTGTATGGCAGTTGGACCCTTGAGCAAATTGGCATCCTCAGCCAGCGTGTGGAGGTGCGGGAGGCTGGCACAGAAGCCCTGCTGGCAACCTACCATCCAAAGCTGATGGGCAACGGGGTCCTGGAATTCGCCGATGGCCGCGTGCTGGAGTGGGAGCCGACCAACTTCTGGAGCACAGATTGGTCCTTCTTCGATGAGGCTGACAACCCATCAGTGGTATTGAAGGAGGGCGTCGAAAACGCCAGATGGAGAGACATGTTCAAGACGCAGATGACGGTTACTGTAGAGCAGCAGGAGGCGTGGACACCCTCTCAACTGGCGTTGCTAGCAGCGCTAGGTCTGTACTTGATCCTTATGCGACAGCAGGCAGCGGCAGGCGCAGCCGCCGCTACTGCGACGGTCGTGTGACGTCTGCCTAGACGCGAGGTATTCAACGAGAGACTGGGGGGAGAATCATGTCTGAGAATCGGTCTGGCAGAGCTTTTGATCCCCCCATCAGGAATCCAAACCGCATTGATGTGGGCTGGACCATCGCCAGCATCTGTGGCCTCGCTGCCTTGTTGGTGGTGTTCAACGCGTTTCCAGAACGCATCGGCGTGATCGTGTCTGCCGACGATCCATCGAGCTTCGTGCCGCTGCTGGCCCCCGAATTCTTCGAGGATCTCCTGCTGCGGCTGAACGTCTGGTGGGGGCTGGCGCTGGCGCTCAACGTCGTGAACCTGTATTACGACCGTTGGATGTGGGGTACACGGTTGGCCGACTATGCCTTGACCTTCTTCGGCATGTTCATTCTGCTGAAGGTCATCTTCAGCCCCATACTGGGCGTGAATCCCGAGCGGGTGCAGCCGGGACAGCCTGCGGTGCTCGTGGCGGAGAGGCTTGTTCCTCTGCTGACTTGGCTGGTGAAAGGCGGCCTTGCCGCGGCGCTCATCGCCACGCTCGTTTCGTTGGGTGTGAAGCTCCGATCATTGCACCGCATGCAAAGACTGGCTTCCGCCCACAGTTGAGCAGGTTGGGGCAAGGGGGCTGGGAGGTCGTGCAGGCCGTTCCTCTTGCTTGAGGCTACGGGCGCACGGACTACGCAGTCTGCATACTCAAGTGCGAGCTTCCGCCCGGTTAGGGTGAGAGAACATGAGTGACCGGCTATTGTCGAATGGGGAGAGATGTCATGATTGCCCATAGTACCTTCTCCAGGCACGGAGGCGTGACCGCCAAGGGTATGATGGAGGCACAGGAACAGGCCAGGGCGGAGGCCGAAGCCTTCATCGCCAGAGAGCTCAACGACGAGGATGTCGTTGCCATTACCGAGTCAGCGCTGCCTTCAACCTGGGGGCATTGCCTCGTCTCTGTAACGGTCTGGTACAAGAGGGACTAGCACCTGATCAGGGTGGTTTTGATGTGGTACAGAGTGCCGGAGTCCCCAACTTGTTGGGGGTGCGGCGCGATGGCCCGAACATTCGGGAGTCCGGTGCGCCATGCAGGGACGGGATCTTTGCCCTCATGCATCAGAACCAACGTGATGGACTACCAGGTCCCTCTTTCGTGGTGCTATCCTCTCTCTACCGCAGAGGCTAGAGGGCTGATGTGGGTGAGTTGTGGTCAAAAAAGGATCAGGGGGCATGCTACATCATGATCTGTGTCTGGTGCAAGAGGCCCTGGATGCCCCACAGTGGCGTTGACGGGGTGCTGAGGGGCGACGTGATCATGATTCTCAATGATCAGCAAGTCCTGGCCGTTATGGCAGTGCTCGACATGGTCGTATTCGTGGCAGCAATGGCTCGCTTCCGGCACGCTCGGCTGATTCTGGATTGAGGAAGGAGCAGAATGATGTCCGATCAGCACGAGAACCGAGCGTTCGGC
Source organism: Anaerolineales bacterium UBA3071 (assembly GCA_002366755.1). Taxonomy (GTDB): domain Bacteria; phylum Chloroflexota; class Anaerolineae; order UBA3071; family UBA3071; genus UBA3071. The sequence goes on along the minus strand of DFBV01000143.1, from coordinate 820 downwards.
ACCATTCGCCACAAGACCTCACGCTTTTTCGCCTTGGATGCCCTCCGCGGTCTGATCATCGTCTTGATGGCTCTGGACCACGCCAATCACTTCATCGCCCAGAAACATCCTCCCGGCGAGATCTGGGATGGTGTGTTTCCCATCTACTACAGCGCCCTCGCCTTCCTCACCCGTTGGGTCACCCACCTGGCCGCGCCGGGCTTCTTCTTCCTGATGGGAGTGGGGATGCTGCTATTGGTTCGTTCCCGCCAGCAACGAGGATGGAGCAAGTGGGCCACTATCCGGCACTTCCTGATCCGCGGGGCCGTGCTGGTCGCGCTCCATCTCCTGGTCGTCAACCGCGCCTGGGAGCTCTCCCCCCAGGGTTGGGGGGTGAAGATCTACATCGGCGTGTTATGTGCTCTGGGTGGCACCATGATCCTGGGCAGTCTGTTGTTGTGGCTCAAGCCCGCCTATCTGCTGGGGTTGACGGCGCTCCTTTTCGTGGGCATGGAGTTGACGCATCCTGGCCTGGGCATGTGGAACAGCGTGAGCCACGATCCCGTTTGGGTTATCCTGCTCCGTCCCGGTGGAGATGCCAACCTGTGGTCCTACTATCCGGTCTTGCCCTGGTTGGAACTGGTCACCTTCGGCATGGTCTTCGGCCATTGGCTGGTGGATGCCCCCCGTAAAGCATTCAGCCGAGCATGGAAGCTAGGCGTGGCCTTTCTCCTGGCTTTAGTGGTGGTGCGCTACATGGACGGCTTCGGCAACTTCCGCCCGCGCATGAGCAACTCCTGGATCGACTTCCTCAATCCGGTCAAGTACCCGCCGAGCATGG
>DFBV01000148.1:19996-20811 GCA_002366755.1 Anaerolineales bacterium UBA3071 | reverse complement strand
AGAACGACATCCATGTGGCCGTCGGGCATGGCTCTGACGTCTTTGTACTTGAAGTCCATCGCCACCGGCCAGAAGAGGATATCTGCTGCCGCGTCCAGGTCCAGGATTTTCTCCCGCAACTCCAAGATGGCGATGTCACAGCCGCCACAAGAGGCAGCCCAGTAGAGGCCTAGCTTGAGTTTTCCACCTTTCGTCTCTTTCGTGTTCTCTTTCGTTTCTTTCGTGTCCTCAGCCATCGACCTTACTCCTTGCTCTCGATTTGACGCTTCCAGTTGAGCGGCCCCAGGTCGCGCACCTGCTCGGTGAAGTCGCGCACCAATTGCGCCCATTTTGGAGCCTCCGCGCCGGAGATCCAGCCCCAGTGGAAACGTCCATCCTCAATGCCGTACTGCGCCAACAGCGCCTCCACCAGCGGCATGCGGCGGAAGGTTTTGTAGTTGCCGTTGCTGTAATGACAATCGCCGGGCGGATGGCAGCCGGAGACAATGACTCCATCTGCTCCCTCGGCGAAGGCCTTGAGGACAAAGACCGGGTCCACGCGTCCTGTGCACATCACGCGAATGATGTCCACGTTGGGCGGTTGTTCCATCCGACTCACGCCAGCCGTGTCGGACGCGGCATAGGTACACCAGTTGCACAGAAAGCCGACAATTCGCGGTTCGAAGTTAGCACTCATCAATCTGAACCCCCATCATGTTTTTCCTATCCAGCCGTCTCGGCGAACATCGTTTGCGGATCGAGACGGACAATGCCCTCGACGCGGTCGAAACGGGCATCGGTGGAGATGATTCTCATCAACCCATTGTTTGACATCA
>DFBV01000148.1:9626-19962 GCA_002366755.1 Anaerolineales bacterium UBA3071 | reverse complement strand
AGGCCTTGTAAGGGTGTTCCTTTCCTGCTGCATACATCGGGACATTTACGTCCAGGAAGAGGACCTCTTTACTCATCCAGTGCCCCTTTGATGATCTCTTCTTCCATTTGTTCCCAATCAGCAACCGGGGCATCTAGAGAAAGAAGGTTCTTCAGGGCAGCACGACGACGCTGCAAGGCAGCTTGCTTGAAGTAGACTCGCTCCACCGCCTCACGGATCAGGACACTGACGGGCTTCTTCTGTTCCTTGGACAACTGTCGCAACAGAGCATACTGCTCGGTGGTAAGCACCGTTTGTGCCCGTTGGGTATAGATGCGCATATGATCCTCCTGTTGGTAGTATCAAACAGTTTGTATAGCTATTATACTACCAAGGAGAGAAAGAGGCAAGATTTGCTCCCCAGGCTTCAGGAAGCCCTCGGCCTGAGGGCTTCGGTTGGTCAAAATCCTCAGGCCGAGAGGCTGGTTGACTGCCAAATCTCATTAGGACGCAGATTCACGCAGATGAGGGATGGTTCCTTGCGCTGTGATACCGACGCGATATTTGTGGGTTGGGTCTTGACAAAAGGCCGCCTCTGATAGAAACTATGTGTGACCCGCACAAGTCTCATCAGGAGGCGACCTCTATGGCAAACGGGATACGTCCAATTGACGAAAAAGTCAAGTCGGTGAATCGTGCGCTACGGTTCTCCTTGCTCCAGTTCAGCCAGCACCACTTCCACGGCACGAGGGATGGCCGCAGCCCCCGCTGGTGTGCAGGTCTCGCCGAAGGTCAGCACATCATCCACTTCGGCGGCCAGAATCATATGATGACCCGCTCGTACCCACCGATCACATCGAGCAGCCGCAGCCCGCCGACAGACGTCTCGGCGAAGCTCACGCCCTCCTGCTGGCCCCTTTCGGCCACTGCTCGCGCAACGTATATGCCCACGCCATCGTCGGTCAGAATCGGATTGCCCAAGCCCAGCACCAACGTTTTTGGTCTGGATGTTGGGAGTTGTGGATATTGGAGGCTGGCCTACCTTTATTCTACTTGCCACCCGCCCACTTTTTCACTCTCTCGATCTTCACCGCGCAGACCTTGTACTCCGGTATCTTGGCGGTGGGATCGAGCGCGGCGTGGGTCAGCGCGTTGGCCGCGGCCTCAGCGAAGTGGAAGGGGATGAAGACGATGCCCTGCTTGATGCGCTTCGTGATGCGCACGCCCAGTTCAATCTCGCCGCGCCTGCTGGCGACGCGCACGCGCTGCTGGCCATCGAGCCCTATCCGGGCCGCGTCGTCCGGGTGCATCTCGACGTAGGCCTCTGGCACTTCCTGGTGCAATTTCTCCGAGCGCCGCGTCATCGTGCCTGTGTGCCAGTGGAACATCAGCCGCCCCGTTGTCAGTAGGAAGGGATACTCCTCATCGGGCAACTCCGCCGCCTCCTTGAACTCAATGGCGTGGAAGTGGCCCAGGCCACGGGAGAACTTGCCCTTGTGCAAATAGGGCGTGCCGGGGTGATCCGACGTGGGGCACGGCCAGTGCAAGAAGCCCAGTTCCTCCAACCGCTCGTAACTCACGCCGCCATAGATGGGCATCAGTTGGGTGATCTCGTCCATCACCTCTTTGGGCGAGACGAAGTCGAAGCCGCTGGCGCCCATCCGTTGTGCCAACAGACAGACGATCTCCCAATCGGCTTTAGCGTCACCAAGGGGCTCGATTGCTTTCCGCACGCGCTGGATGCGCCGGTCGGTGCCGGTGAAGGTGCCGTCCTTCTCAGCGAACGACGCCCCCGGCAGCACCACGTGTGCCAGTTGCGCCGTCTCCGAGGGGAAGATGTCCTGCACCACCAGGAACTCGATCTGCTCCAGGCAGTGGCGGGCGTGGTTGACGTCGGGGTCGGCCACCAGGGGGTTCTCGCCCATGATATACAGCGCGCGCGCCCGACCGTCACCTGCCGCGTCAATCATCTCCGTCACCGTCAGGCCGACCTTCAGGTCCGAAGTGCTGCCCCAGGCCCTCTCGAACTTCTCGTGGGCCTCGGGGGAGACGACCTTCTGGTAGCCCGGATAGACGTTGGCCAGCGCACCCAGGTCGCACGCGCCTTGGACGTTATTCTGGCCACGCAGTGGGTTGACTCCGCCGCCGGCCACGCCCACGTTGCCGCACAGCATGGCCAGGTTAGCGCAACTCTTGACGTTGTCGGTGCCGGTGGTATGCTGTGTGATGCCCATGGCGTAGATGATGGCGGAGGGCCTGTTGGTCGCGTACAAACGCGCTGCCGTCCGCAGGCCATCGGCCGGGATGCCGCTGATCTTCTCGACGCGCTCCGGCGTGTACTCCCTCACCAGCGCCTTCATTTCCTTGTACCCCTCGGTGCGTGCGGCGATGTACTCCTCGTCCGCCAGCCCCTCGCCGATGATGACATTCATCAGCCCGTTAATCACGGCGACGTCGGTGCCGGGGCGGAAGCACAGGTAAAGATCGGACAGGCGGGCCATCTGGGTCTCACGCGGGTCAATCACGACCAATTTGGCCCCGCGCTCTTCCATGGCCTTCATGATACGGCTGGCGATGAGCGGGTGTCCCTCGGACGTGTTCGATCCGATGATGAGGAAACAGTTCGTGTCCGTCTCGAACTCGGGGATCGAGTTCGTCATGGCCCCACTCCCAAATGCGGCGACCAGACCGGCCACCGTGGGAGCGTGTCAAAGGCGGGCGCAGTGATCCACGTTGTTGGTGCCAATCACTGCGCGGGCAAGCTTCTGCAGCAGGTAGTTCTCCTCATTGGTGCACTTGGCCGAAGAAAGGAAGGCGATGCTATTGGGGCCACTCTCTGCCTTGATGGTGCCCAGCCGTTCAGCGATGAGGGAGAGCGTCTCGTCCCAGGTCGCCTCGACCAACTCGCCGTCCTTGCGAATCAGGGGGGTCTTGAGCCGGTCGGGGTGGTAGACGAAACCGGAAGCGTTCCAGCCCTTGATGCACAGTTTCCCCTGGCTGATAGGATGCGTCTTGGCCGGCCAGACGCCGGTGATGCGACCGTCGAGCGTCTCCAGGTAGAGGCCGCAGCCGCAGCCACAGTAAATGCACGTCGTCAGTACGTTTTTGTATTCCATAAGATTCTCGCCTCCTCGTTCCTAATGGCTTGCGCCCACGAGCAGCGGCGCCTCGTCGAGTGTAACGGAGAGTGGCGGTGGCGCAGCCATGTCAGCGCCGGGGACGTAGCCCAGCAGCGTCTCTATGTCACGCCGCATCAGGTCGTAGAGCACCGTGAGCGGGATGTGAGCCGGGCAGGTCAACTCGCACTGGCGGCAGGCAACGCAGCGACTGGCCATGTGCATGGCGCGAATGAGGTGGAACATGGGGAAAGGTGGCGCCAGCAGCCCCGGCTCCACCCAGGCCGCGTCCTCCATCGCGCAGGCCTCGCAGAAGCACTCCGGGCAGATGTTGCGACAGCCGTAGCACTTCAGACACTTGAGAAACTGGTGCTTCCAGAAAACGCGCCGCTTCTCAAGGGACCTGGCTTCATACTCCGCCACCAACGGATTAGGCGGGCCAGGCGGCGGCGGCGTCCCCACCAGCAGATGCTGGGGGTAGGGTTCGCTGCAGTAGCATTCCTGCGCTTCCTCCTCGGTGCAGGCAAAACCGATGATGGACAGCCGGTCAGGATCAATCTGGTTGCGCTTGGCCATCTCGACGAAGGCGCGCTCGTCACATCCCCGCGCCACAATCCCCAGGCGGATGTCAGGGAAGACTTTGTGCAACTTCGAGACGACTGTCATCAGCGGGTATCTAGGGGCAATCTCCAGTTCGGAGAGGTCATCCTCCTTTTGGAACAGGTGTGGCGCTACGCCCTTGGACGATTTTCGCAGCGCGACGACACCGTCCAACTCCTCCAGTCGTTCGGCTACAGCCTGGCGAATCTCCTCTATCATTCCGTCACCCCCTGTGAAAGTGGCCCCAGCGCCCGTATCGTTTTGATGAACTCATTGGTGACCTCCACGAAGCGCGGCGCCTCCGCACTCGAAACCCAGGCCAGCCGCAAGCGGTCCGGGTTGATGCCAGCGTAACTCAGCAAGTTGCGCAGGAGCGGAATGCGTTTGGCCGTGCGATGGTTACCGCTGTTGTAGTGGCAGTCTCCGATGTGGCAACCCATCACGAGCACACCGTCGGCGCCAGCGCGGAAGGTGCGCAGCACCATCTCTGGCGACACACGCCCTGAGCACATCACGCGGATGGGCAGCACGTTGGGCGGCTGCTGCATACGGGAAACGCCGGCTGTGTCGGCCGCGGCGTAGGTACACCAGTTACACATGAAGGCGACGATTCGCGGTTCAAAGTCTACACCCATGCAAGCACCCCCTCGATTTGGGCGACGATTTGTTCATCGGTGAAGTGTAGTGCCTCAATGGCGCCGGCGGGACAGGCCGCCACGCAGGTGCCGCACCCCTTGCATAGCGCTTCGTTCACGCGAGCCACGTTGTCTTCCTCGATGAAGCTGATGGCCGTGTAGGGGCAGAGCGAGATGCAGGTCTTGCAGCCTGAACAGAGTTCCTCGTCTACCACGGCAACGGCCGGCGATATGGTCACCTCTCCCTGGTCCATCAGCGCCAGGGCCATGGAGGCCGCCGCGCCAGCGTGAGCCACCGTATCGGGCACGTCTTTGGGAGCCTGGGCGGCTCCGGCCAGGAATACCCCGCCGGTATTGGTCTCCACCGGACGCATCTTGGGGTGCGCTTCGGCAAAGAAGCCATCCACCGAGCGGCTGAGGCCAAAGAGAGCGGCTACCTGGTTGGCATCGTGCGGAGCTTCTATGGCCGTGCTGAGAACCACCATGTCCACGTCCACGTACACCAGCCGGCCCAGGTTGGCATCCTCGCCCTTGACCCGCAGCTTGCCGTCGGGGAGTACCTCTACCTCAGCGCCTCGCCCCCGGATCATGACCACGCCTTCTTCCTGCACTCGCTCGTAGAACTCCTCGTAACCCTTGCCGAAGGCGCGCATGTCCATGTAGAACTCGTACACTGCGGCATCGGTCTTGTCGCGCACCAGATGCGCCTGCTTCAGCGAGTACATGCAGCAGATGCGGGAGCAATACTCGTGGGCGTTGTGGTCACGGCTGCCGACGCAGTGGATGATCGCTACCTGCTCCGGCTTGCGCCCATCGGCCAGCAGAATCTCGCCGCTGGTGATGCCGCCGGCGTTGGAGAGATGCTCAAACTCCATGCCGGTGATGATGTTGGGCGACTTGCCGTAGGAGTACTGGGATAGTTGGGCAGGATCCCACATCTGGAAGCCTGTGGCGACGATGACGGTTCCCACGTCCACTTCGACGACTTCGTCCTGCTGGTCGAAATTGATCGCGCCGGCCTCGCAGACCATCTGGCAGACCCCGCAGGCGTCCGCGATCTCGCCCTCGGTACGGTCGTTTTGGCGGAAGCGAATGCAGGCGTCGGTGTCGATCACCGGCACGCGGGGCACGGCCTGCAGCGAAGGCACCCAGATCGCCGCTGTGGGACCCAACGGCTTCTCTTTGTAGATTCCCGCTTGCTCCAGCACGATCTCAATGGCGCCGGTGGGACAGACGATGGTGCAAGCCCCACACCCGATGCACTGCCGCGTCTTCTCCAGGAAGGGCGGTCCCACGCGGCGCTCAATGCCTCTCTGGGAAAAGTTGAGCACGTCGGCCTTCACCAGTTCGTGGCATGTGCGCACGCACAGGCCGCAGAGGATGCATTTCTCCTCAGGGTCCTCCACTGGGAAAGGAGGCTCCGTGATGCCGTATTCCAGCGCTAACTCCTGGATGACCGGCACGTTGGGACAGCGCGAGAGCAACAGCCCCAGGATGACCGCACGGGCCTCGATGACGGGTGGGGACTTGGTCTTGATCACCAGCCCATCCCGTGCGGGGTATGTGCATGAAGTCTCCAACCGGGAGCGCCCGCGGCGGATCACCTCCACTATGCACAGCCGGCAGGCACCGTAGGGCTCCAACTGCGGGTGGTAACACAGCGTAGGTATCTCGAAACCATTCGCCCTGGCGACCTCCAGGACAGTCTGCCCCTCTTCGGCATGTACTTCTTGTCCGTCAATGATCAATGTAGCCATATCATGATTCTCCTGATTATCTCACGCCCACTGCATCGAACTTGCAGACATCCCTGCAGATACCGCATTTGATGCACAGCGCCGGGTCTATGACGTGGACCTCTTTCTTCTCCCCGCTGATCGCCCCTTGCGGACACTTGCGGCGGCAGAGGCCACAGCCAAGGCATTTGTCCTCAATGATGTAGTACTCGATCAGCGCCTTGCAGACGCCGGCGGGACACTTCTTGTCCTCAATGTGGGCCACGTACTCGTCACGGAAGTGACGCAGCGTACTGATCACTGGGTTCGGGGCCGACTTGCCCAGTCCACACAGCGAGGCCGTCTGCACTGTCTTGGCCAGCGTCTCTAGCGTCTCCAGATCGGCCATTTTCCCCTGTCCCTCGGTGATGCGGGTGAGGATCTCCAGCATGGCCCTGATGCCCTCGCGACAGGGCGAGCACTTGCCACACGACTCCTCTTTGAGGAATTCAAGGAAGTAGCGGGCGATGTCCACCATACAAGTGCGATCGTCCATGACGATCATACCGCCCGATCCCATCATCGAGCCCGCTTCGACCAGGCTGTCGTAATCCACCGGCAGATCAAGCAGACTGGCGGGGATGCAACCGCCCGACGGCCCGCCGGTCTGCACCGCTTTCAATTCCCTGCCACCAGGAATACCGCCGCCGATGTCGTAGATAACCTCGCGCAGGGTGATGCCCATCGGCACCTCAATCAGGCCGGTGTTCTGAATCTGGCCCGCCAAGCAGAAGGTCTTGGTGCCCTTACTATTCTCGGTTCCGAAGGAGGCAAACCATTCGGCGCCCTTGTTGATAATCAGCGGGATGTTGGCCCAGGTTTCCACGTTGTTGAGAGCAGTGGGTTGGCCCCACAGCCCCCGCTCGGTGGCGTGATAGTGCTTGGGGCGTGGCTCGCCGACCTTGCCTTCTACCGACTGCATGAGGGCGCTCGATTCGCCGCACACAAACGCACCGGCGCCGCGCACGACCTTGATATCGAGATCAAATCCGGTGCCTAGGATATCCTCACCGAGCAAGCCGTATTCTCGCGCCTGCTCCAATGCGATGTTCAGGTTGGACACAGCCAGGGGGTACTCATCACGTACGTAGATGTAGGCATTACGGACGTTGCCTATGGCATAGGCACCGATGACCATGCCCTCGATGATAGCGTGCGGGTCGCCCTCCATCAAGCTACGGTTCATGAAAGCGCCTGGGTCTCCCTCATCACCGTTAGCGATGGCGTACCTTACATCGCCGGCAGACTGGCGGGTCGCCTCCCACTTCCACCCGGTGGAGAAACCAGCCCCGCCACGGCCCCTCAGGCCTGATTTCTTGACCTCTTCGATGATTTCCTTGGGTGTCATGGTGGTGAGCGCCTTGGACAGCGCCTGGTAGCCGCCGACGGCGATGTACTCTTCGATGGACTGGGGGTCAATCATCCCGCAGTCGTGCATCACGTGCCGCACCTGTTTACTATAGAAGGGAATGTCTTCATAATAGCAGACAGACTGGTGAGTCACCGGCTCTTTGTATGCTAGCCGCTCGACGGCTCGGCCCTTGATCAAGGTCTCCTCCACCAGCTCAGGTACGTCAGCAGGCTGCACGTTGGTGTAGAAGAGACCACCAGGCTTGATGAGCATCACAGGGCCCATGGCGCAGAGGCCTCGGCAACCGGCCTCGACAACTCCCACCTCGCCCGTCAGTCCACGCCGCTCAATCTCCTCCTGCAAGGTCGGTATCAGTTCCGGATAGCGACCATGAAGACAACTGATGAGTAGGTCCGCTCGATGTCGTTCAGCCATTCCCATCCTCCTATCCTGCCACCCGACCCACGACCCACTCATCTACTACCTGGCCATTGGCTAGGTGGTCCTCAATGAGTCGGGATACCATGGCTGGAGTGATGTTGCCGTAGGTGATGCGGGGCTCATCGCCCTGCCGGATATCTACAAGTGGCTCCTTGTGGCACATGCCGATGCAGCCAACGGTGGTCACATGGGCATTGATGTCCCGCTTGTCCAGTTCAGCCAGAATGGCTTGCATCACCTCGCGGGCACCAGCGGCGATACCGCAAGTGCCCATGCCTACGGTGATGGTTGTGCTTGTCTCGGTGCGGCTCTCGATATTCTTCTGCAGTTGCGTCCGCAGTTTCTGGAGTTCTTCAACACTCTTAAGTCTTGGCATTTTACCCTCTCCTCAAATCCAGTACGGTTCAGATAAGGGGTTCTAAGGCAGTTGTGCTGCCGTCTTCGGGAGTATGGCTTTCTCTCTTAGCTGAACTTCATTGCCCTGAATCTAACCCGCAGGTGGCACGCTTGAGAGATCTATAGGGGCGCGCGCCGAGCGTGGTGCAGGCGGTGCTTCTACTCGCTCCACCTTGCCAGCAGCCAGTTGGACGATCAACTTGGATGCTTTATCGGGGGTCATGTAGGCGTGGGGCTCCTCGTTGACCATGACTATGGGCCCCAACGCACAGGCACCCACGCAGCGCACTGCCTCCAACGAGAATTTGCCATCAGAGGTGGTCTGACCAGCCTTGATGTCCAACTCCCGTTCTACTGCCTCCAGAATACGCGCCCCGCCCCGCACGTGACAGGCTGTACCCAGGCAGACCTTGCACACGTACTCACCCTTGGGCTGCAGGCTGAAGGCCGTGAAGAAAGTTGCCATACGATAGATTTCGCCCAGAGGCATGTCCAGCCGCCCAGCCGCCAGCTCCAGAGCTTCACGAGGCAGATAGTTGTACTCTCGCTGGATGTCCTGCAGCACGGCCAGGCTGACCGCCCGGTCAGCGCCGTAGCCATTAATGATCTGGTTGACTCGATCCAGGTTCATCGTTCCCCAGGTCTCCTTTCCCCGATACTCATGTCACCCATCTTGATCAGCTTCAAGCGCGGCACTCGCTTGGTCAGACAGGCTTCCCAGCACAGACCGCAGCCGGTGCAGTTCTTCTCGTCCACGTAGCGGGCCTTCTTCCGCACTTTAACCTTGAAGCTGCCTACGTAGCCGGAAACCTCTTCTACCTCACTATAGCTGAGAAGCTCAATGTTGGGATGCCGACCGGCATCCATCATCTTGGGCCCCAGTATTCAAGTGCTACAGTCAAGAGTGGGGAAGGTTTTGTCCAGTTCGGCCATGTGGCCGCCGATGGAGGGCTCCCGTTCCACCAGGTAGACCTTGTAGCCGGCATCGGCGATGGTCAGCGCCGCCTGGATGCCGGCGATGCCGCCGCCTACGATCAGCGTTGCCGGGGTCACTGGCTCCTTGCGGGCAAACAGTGGCTCCTGTAGCGCCACACGCCACACGGCGGAACTGACCAGTCGCTTGGCCTTGGCTGTGGCCTGCTCCACGTCCTTGATGATCCAGGAACACTGCTCGCGGATGTTGGCCATTTGGAAGCAGTAGGGGTTCAGCCCCGCGTCAGCAATGGCATTCTGAAAGGTGGTCTCGTGCATGCGGGGCGTGCAAGAGGCGACTACCACGCGGTTGAGGCCCAACTTCCGGATGTCGTCCTTGATCATGGTCTGGCCCGGTTCCGAGCAGGTGTACTTGTGTTCGCGGGCCACGGTCACGTTCGGCAGCCCCTGCGCAAACTTGACCACCTCGGCGACGTTTACCGTGGCAGCGATGTTTGTGCCACAATCGCAAACGTAGACGCCAATCTTCGGTTGATCCATAAGCTCACACCTCCGTTTGTGGGTGTTGGAAGCTCCCACGGGGAGCTTCAGGAGACTCACTCCTGCTTTCCGTAGTTTCCATACCTGCCTGCCGCTCCGCTGCTACGCAATCAGTGATGGCGTAGTCTAGCCCCTTGTGGGCGTCCCAGGCGGGCACAAGGGGCTAGACTACCCATGTCTCTAGGTAACAGGTTCGTAGTGGCCACTTCAGTGGCTTCCGTTCCTTCCGCTTTTCCGCTGACAACTATGCTAGAGATATTCAACAGGTACGATCTTGCCTCGTGCTTTCAGATCGCTTATGAGTTCTTCGATGACGATTTGGCGCAAAGGGATGGTGCCAGCGGCGTCGGCGGCCTGCTGCGGGTTCACCGCCAGACCGACGATAAAATGTATCTTGTCGGCCCACAGCAGCGAGCGGGCCAGGCGTGTTGCAGCATCCTCACCTCTAGGCAGGTCACTTGCTCGCTTCGCTCCCACCATCCGCTGCCGAGCCTTGCCCAGCGTCACCAACCCTTCCGTGACCAGGTCCACGCCTTCCATGTGCAAACGGGGTGGTACCTCTGCCCATCC
>DFBV01000148.1:0-9528 GCA_002366755.1 Anaerolineales bacterium UBA3071 | reverse complement strand
GGACGGACGTGCATGGCGATGACGGTGATGTCCCGCCCTAGCTTTCCCTCGGCCAGCCGATGGTGCATGCGAACCAAAGCCCCGAGCAGTTGCTCCGCATCGCAGCCCGTGTCCGTCAACCGCCTGGTAGATGTGGCGATGTCCCGCCAGCCCCAACGACGGCTCCATCCCCTGGCCCGGATGTATCCCTCGCTGACCATTGCCAGGTGATCGCCATCCTGCAACTGGAACTCACCTCGCCGTACCAAGCGCCCGGCGGAGGGTTCTTCCAGAACAGGCGGCAGGACCAGTCGGCCGCCGCGGGTCAGGAACAGGGGAGGCGCATCGCAGTCCAGCAGGTGGGCCTGGCGTCCTTCAAGCACCTGAAGGATGGCAAGTGGCATGTGCACGCCGGCTGGCAGGGCCGCCAGAGCGATGTCCGTCACCTCGTCGAGCGACGTCCCTTGCTGCAACATGGAAGCCGCCCTATTGGCCAGCGCTGTCGCCTTTGCCTTTCCCTCCTCGCCACCCTGCTGGCTACTGGCTAGGATGGCGAAGAATTGTTCTTCGGTCTGAAATGTACGCACCACATCGCCGCACGCAGCCTCAGGGGCAGCGGTAGGCTTTGCCCCTGCCAGGCTGTGGTGTGCAACCTCAATCCAGAGCTTCAAGAGCGCCTCACCGTGTGGATGCCATCGACCCACACGCCCCTGTCTCCTTCGCCAGCGAGGGCCAGTGAGAGTTCAGCCACTGTCGCCTTGTCCATTTTCAACGTCGTGCGCCTCATGATTTCCTTCAACCGGTGGGCGTCACCGTTCGCCACCAGGCTGTACCCCGTCAGTTGAGGGAAGCGCTCGCGAGCTTCGACCGGGCCGGTGTTGGCCGAGATCTCCACTCCCACCACGTCCAATGACGGCGGGATGAAACCCAGGTTGGCGATGATGCTGTAGGCAGGCCGATCCACATGGGCGGGAATGCACAGCCCCTCCAGGTCGAGCACGCGCTGCACAACTTCCTCGACGGAGAAGAATGTCGAAGTCACGAGCAGGCGATCGAGATAGCCCGCCGGATCGCCATGGGCATCGAGCAGCAGTTGCTCCCCGAAGAGCGCCTCGTCGTTTCGCAGCGGCGGCATGTTGGCATAGACTTGTTCCTGCCAGCAGGCCACCTGCTCCAGGGTGTCGAAGAGCGTGATCAGGTGCACTTCCTCGCGGCTTTGCACCTCCATGCCCGGAAGCACCGTGATGCGGCTGTCTCGGGCAGCGCTGACCACTGCTGCACAGTTCTCCGCCGAGTTGTGATCGGTGATGGCTATGATCTGCAGCCCCAGTTCCTGCGCCCGCTCCACGATCAGTTCTGGGAGCATCTCCAGTTCGGCGCAGGGCGAAAGGCACGTGTGAATGTGCAGGTCGGCGGCGAAGAAGGGCGACATAGCAGCTGCCTTGTTGATCTCTGCTGACCTGCCAGTTGTGGCCCACTCAGGCTCCGGCAGACTCCATGGACTTCCAGACCAACTCAATGATGTCCATGGCCCGCATGCGGATCTTGTTCTGGCGTGCTCCCTCCTGTAGTGTCCGCTTGCACTGCTGGCAGGCCGAAAGAACGTACTTGGCGCCGGTGGCCTGCGCTTGCGCCACCCGCTGTCCGGCCACCGCTGCGGTCACGGTACGGTCGGATACTTCGACGTCACCACCGCCGCCACAGCAAACTGCATTCTCACGGATGGCCGACATCTCGCGGAAGTCGAGCCCCGGGATGTGGGCCAGCACCTCCCGCGGCGCGTCGTACACACCGCTCTTGCGACCCAGGTCGCAAGGATCGTGGTAGGTCACCGCCTCTTCCACCGGCCCCAGGGGGAAGGGGTCACCAGCGAGCAATTCGGCAAGATACTCGGTAGCGTGTTGGAATTTAAGACCGGAAGTGTCCACGAATTCAGGATAGAGGTGGGCCCAGGCGTAGTAGCAAGAGGGGCAGGTGAAGACGACACGCTTGACTCCTACCTCTCGCGCTTTCTTGACATTATGCCGGGCCAACTCCGCCATCTTATCGCCCATACCTGCGATGTGCAGAGGATAGCCACAGCACCATTCATCGCCACCCAACGTCGTGAAGTCCGCATCCGCTCGGTCGAGGATCTGCACCATGGCTTGAGGGATGCTGTAGACCCGTGGATAGAAAGAGCTGACACAGCCGATGAAGTACAACACCTCGGCTTGCTTTTTCCCCGGCTTCACGCCCAGTGGGATACGCGCCAGGTTCTGGCTCCAAATGTTGCGCGTGGCGTTGTCGTCGCCAGAGATGTTATAGTCCGTGGCGATGGTCTCCCCGAACATCTTCATTCCGTCAGGAACGTTGATGTCGTGATTGAAGGAGTACTCCTTCAGGGCGATCATGGCTTCCATGAGGTCAATGCCCCGCGGACACTGCACCTGGCAGGACTTGCACGTGGTACAGAGCCAGAAGGTGCGGCTCTTCAGCACCTCGTCGCGCATGCCCAGATTGACCATGCGCCACACCTGCCGCGGCGTGTAATCCATGGCATAGGACGTGGGGCACGTGGTAGAGCAGGTGCCGCACTGAATGCAGCGCCGTAGCTTCTCCAGCGGATCAATGACTTCGAGGAACGAACGGTCGAGGGCCGCACTGGCCAGATCGAGTCTCTCCAACGTCATTAAGATGCCTCCTTGAATTCACTGAGCTAGTGGGACAGATTGCTTCAGCTCTTCTTCTCCGGCAGCGATAAATGCCTGCAGCCACCTCCGCACCGCCGGGTGCGTAAGCGGTATGTCTCCCAACTCGGCTCGTATGTGCGCTGTACAGAATTCAAACTCCCGACTATCCACCCGGTGGACGTAGTGCACATTGCACGACGACTCGGATAAGATAATGGCCAACAGTGTTCCCACTATGTCGCCCAATGGGGCGCGGTCGATGTGGCTATGTTGAAAAGTAGCTTCAAGAGTAGTGCCTTCTCCCAACTGCGACGAGATGGTCAGCCCCCCGTTGCAGCGCTCTGCGGCGGCCTTGAAGAGGGGAATGCCTAACCCCACATGGCGCGTGCTGCGCGTGGTGAAGAAGGGGTCGAAAACGCGAGCTAGTTGCCCTTCGCTCATCCCACGGCCGTTGTCTCGAATGGTAATGGTCAGCCGATCCGCGGCCAACTCCTCGTCAATGATTAGTTCAATACGAGTAGCTCCCGCCTCCAGCGAGTTCTCTGAAGCATCCAGGATGTGCAAACTCAGCTCACGCATTCTGGGCAGTCACTCAAGTACGCAACACGCATTCGCGCCACGCGACACATCGCATTCTGAGCGATACACCTGCCAGGTGTTCCGTGTTGCATGCTGGAGACCGTTAATCCACCCCTGGCACACCACACTCAAACAACCGGCCGACTACTGTGAACGTCGCGAGCTCTGTCATCAGGATAGGGATACCTTCCTGTTCCGCCTTTTCCACGGTGGCGGCACCTGGTACTATCCCTTCGGTAATGATGATGCCAGCCAGGTTGAGCAAACTAGCCACGGCCACGATGTTGGGATGGCTCTGCAGAGTGACCCAGACGTTGCCTTCCTGCGCTTTGGCCATCACACAACTCAGCAGATCGGAGGCGTAGCCACCTGTAACCTCCGCTCCCAGTTTTCTTGCGGCCGTGCGTACTTCCAATGGGATTTGACGGCAGAGTTCTTCCAGTGTCACTTCTCGCCCTCCCTGTTGAGGTAGATCACTGCCTCCAAGAAGGTTCCGGTGCCGGGCGGGGATTCCAATCGCATCTCGTCTACGCAACTCTGGATGTTGGACAAGCCCATGCCGGCTCCAAAGCCCAATTCCCGCATCCACCGGGAGGCAGTAGAAAAGCCGGGCTGCATGGCCTGTTCGATATCGGCGATGCCCGGCCCTGTGTCCGTGACCCGGATCACTATCTGTCTGGGTTGAACCTCAGCCACGATCTCGCCCCCTTCATCGGCATGGAGGACGATGTTCATCTCCGCCTCATAGGTCGCGATGGCCACCCTGCGGACGTGTTGCCTGGGTATCTCCAGGCGCGTCAGAACGAGCTTGATGTTGCTGGAAGCCTCTCCGGCGTGCTCCAAATCTCGTGCCACGATGTTGTAGCGCAGGATGAGGCTGGTACAATCCGAAACGATGTCCTCAAAGATGTGACTGGCTCGATAATGGCGTATCTCTTCCTCGTGATACTCCACCTCCAGCTTTTTCAGCAACCCTTCGATGATATCGCCCCGGGTGAGGATACCTATCAGGTTTTTGCCATTGTCAACGACAGGAAAACGCCCAAAGCCAGGCCGCCTGAAGCGGTTGACAGCCATGACAACAGGTTCATCGGCGTAGAGGAACACAGGGTCTCGGGTCATCTTCTTCTCCACCGTAGCCCCCATTTCCCCTGCTGCCAGGGCTTTGATCAGATCTTCAATGCTAATGATGCCCACCAATACGCCGTTCTCCAACACCGGCACCCCAGAGATGCGATGTTCCCGCAAGATCTCTCTCAGTTCGGTCATGGAGATCTGGGGGGGCACCGTGATTACCTCTCTGGTCATCACATCTTCGATCTTGAGCTCGTAAACGAGTTCCTGAGCTCGGGTAATCCCTGGCATTTCAAGAACCAGCCCGTCGGAGTGTCTTGGAGTTTCCGATCACCGCTACCTCACCAGATCTATGCGGCAAGATATGTCGCAGCCCCTCAAGCCGGCCTCATACAGGCGGCCGCACATCTCGAACATGGTGTGGGGGGTGGTCACCGAGGGAATACCCTTTTCTTTTGCCAGGGCAACCGTTTCCGGTGGCGGATGCTTGCCGCGCACAAAGATAATGGCTACCATGTCGGCCATCTCCACCGAGCGCACGACCTGAGGATTACACAAGCCGGTCAGCAGCACGGAGCCAGGCTCGGCAAAGGCCAGGACGTCGCTCATCAGGTCGGCCGCACCGGCGCATGGGACCTCCACATTGAGGTCGGCGTCGAAGAGCAGGGTTCCTTCCACAATAGAGACAACTTCGCCAAGTTTCATGTCTTCTCACTCCCATCAGAGACTTCCCGTCTTTTCCTGCCAAACCAGAAGCCCGATGCCAGCCCAGCCTTTGCCGTATCCTCAGCACCCGCTTGCGGATGCGATTGGCCATCTGCCCATCTGTGTCTCATCCCCGCTAGCGATAGGCATTGACCATCATAACGCAAGGGAAGGATTTTGTCAACCTACGAGACGGTTTGATAGCACTCGCGTACAAACGAGGAAGCGAGTGCCTTCCTCGTTGTTTCATCCTGACACAAATCCCAAAGCACGAGAATGATTTAGCGCATACGAGCAGAGCGTCTCAGAAGCGCTTGCAGGATATAGGTCGCGGCTCGCTTGTCCAGCGGTTCGTTGCCGCTGCCGCACTTGGGGCTGACGACGCAACTGGGACAGCCGTCGGCGCAGGGGCAATCGCGCACGACTTCCAGTGTGGCCTGCCATAGTTCTGGCAGCAGTTCGAACCCCTTCTCGGCGATGCCTACGCCGCCGGGGAAAGCATCGTAGATGAATATCTGAGCTTGCTCCGTGTCCGGATGGGAGGGCGTGGAAAGCCCGCCGATATCCCAACGGTCGCACATGGCGAAGAGGGGCAGGATGCCGATGGCTGCGTGCTCCACCGCGTGCAGGCCGCCCAGAAAATCCAGCCCTCGTCGCGTCACGTACCGCCACACCTCCGGCGGTACGTCCCACCACAACGCCACCGTCTCGAAGGTTTGCACGGGCATGTCCAGCCGCTCCTCGCCCAGCACCGCCTCCGAATACTGCTGCAACCGCCGGTAGCCGAGAATCTGGGAGGACACCCGCACCTGGCCGAGGTAGGCGGTGGTTGAGCCTAACTGACGGTGGGCCAGCGAGCGTTTGATGCGCACGTCGTTCCACTCCCGCGGCTGGGTGTAGTAATCTACCTCCACCGGACGAACGATACCACTCTGCATCTGCGCGTCGTACTGGGTAACCAGGTAGGTCTCGCCCTGGTGCAGGTAGATGGCTCCCGGATGCGCCCGCAGCGGTGCAGTCGCCGAGTCCATCTCCTCCAGGATGCGGTAGCCGTCGGCCTCGTTGAGAAGAACGAAGCGCTCGCCACCGGCCGAGCGCAAGCTGACGTCCTGGGCCGGATAGTCGCCGCGGCTGTAGAACCAGCGCTGGCCGCGGTAGTCCAGTGTTTCCTGCCGCTCCAATTGCACCATGGCCTCCACGAAACCAGGGCCGAACAGCAGTTCATCGTCGAACGCGGCCGCGCCGCTGCCCTGCTCCGGCTCCACCGAAAGCGGCACCTCGTGCGCTGCGCACGGCAGATGCCTCAGCAGTACGTAGACATTGTCAGGGTCAATGAGCGCATGCTCCAGCGACTGCCCGAAGAGCTCCCGCGGGTGGCGCATGAAGTATTGATCCAGGGGATTGTCGAGGCCGATAAGCATGGTCAACGAGGCCCGCTCGCCGCGTCCCGCTCGCCCCGCTTGCTGCCAGAAGCTGGCCACCGTGCCCGGATAGCCCACCAGCAGAGCGGCGTCCAGATGCCCCACGTCAATGCCCAGCTCCAGCGCCGTGGTGGCGGTCACCGCCAGCAACTCGCCTCTAAACAGCTCTTGCTCGATCTGTCGTCGCTCCCGCGGCAGGTAGCCAGCGCGGTACGCTTTCACCCGTCCGACCAGTTGCGGGGCCACCTCTTGCAGAGCCTCGCGAGCGTAGCGCAGGATCAGTTCGGCCACGCGGCGGGAGCGGGTGAAACAGATGCAACGTATGGACTGCTGCACCAGTTCCACGAGGAGGGCCGTGGCCTCAGCGTTGGCGCTGCGGCGGGCCGTGCGTGCCCGATCCACGAAGGGTGGATTCCAGAGCACGAAGCAGCGCGGGCCGTGGGGTGAGCCGTCGTCGTCCACCACGGTTGCCTCCAGTCCTGTAAGTAACCGGAAGTGCTGGGCGGGGTTGGCGATGGTGGCCGATGAGGCGATAAACTGGGGCTGACTGCCGTAGAATGCACAGACGCGGCGCAGCCTCCGCAACACGCAGGCTACCTGCGAGCCGAAGATGCCGCGGTATTGGTGCGCCTCGTCCAGCACGACGTAGCGCAGGCCACGGAAGAAGTTGGCCCAGAGGTGGTGGTTGGGCAAAATGCCCATGTGCAGCATGTCGGGATTGGTCAGGACGATGCGGGCTGTGCGGCGGATGCGGGAGCGGGCCGAGCGCGGCGTGTCGCCGTCGTAGGTAGCAAATGGCTGATGGCCGCTGGCTGATAGCGTACTGCCGCGCGCCAGCACGCGCAGCGTCCTCAGTTGATCCTGCGCCAGCGCTTTGGTGGGGAAGAGATAGAGGGCACGGGCGGTGCGGTGGGAGAGCAACGTCTGCAGCACCGGCACGTTGTAGCAGAGCGTCTTGCCGCTGGCGGTGGAGGTGGTCACGACCACGTTCTGACCATTGAGCGCCGCGTTGACCGCCTGGGCCTGGTGGGTGTATAGCCGCGGGGTGCCGGTGCGCTTCAGTGCCGCTCGCAGCGCTGCATTCAGTGGACGCCGCAGCTCGTCCTGAGCTCCGTCGAAGGGCTTGCCGTAGCGGGCCTTGCGCGCCGCCACCCGCTGCACGTGCACGATCTGCCCGCGGTAGAATCGCTGGCGTTTGATCTGTTGAAGGAAGGCGTCCGGCTTCATCTTGACACAAGCTAACCGACTGTGCTACAATGGATCTGGAGGTGGATTGAAATGGCTCAGGCTGTGAAGATGATAGCGGGTGCAACGCACTTCGGAAGTGCGTTGCACCTGTGAGCAGGTCCATGATGACGACAGCACTTGACAGACAACGCCAGACGTACGTGGCCGCGCTGGAGCGCTCACTGGACAATTTGGTGGCGCAACTGGCAGCTATGCCAGAGGTTGAAAGGGTAATCCTCTTCGGTTCCTATGCCACTGGTCGTCGTGATCTCTTCACTGACCTTGACCTGCTGGTCGTCATGCGCTCTTCTCTTGACTTCGTGAGCCGCACCGCTGACCTCTATCGGCATCTACGCACTGATGTGGACATGGATCTGTTGGTCTATACGCCCGAGGAGATAGCAAGGGTGGACGTGCATCCATTTGTGCGTCGTGCCCTCAGCGAAGGGAGAGTGCTTCATGAGAAGGCCCCCGCTGGCTGAAGGGATGCGCTGGCTCGATCAAGCCGATGAGGACTTACACTCCCGCTATCCCAATAGCCTGCCCGATGACATTCCGGCTCACGTCTACACACGTCGAGCTGCTGATGAGGCCGTCGCCTTGGCCGCAGATGCTGTCGCCTTTGTAGAGGCGCAGCTTCAATGCCAGGCGGAGTCAGACGGGGGCTAGCCCCTGATCCCTACTCGTCACCCTATCACAACGACCGCCGAGAACCCAGCACGGAAGCGCGCAAGCGCACGGAATGAGCGACCCGCAACGGTGCTGCTCTAAAGAGAACTATCCCGGTGTCTAGAGGTACGCAACCTGGGCGCTCAACTCTCCATCCCTTCCAGCCGCAGGAAGTGCACTCGGCCAGCCGCTGCACGTGCACGATCTGGCCGCGATAGAATCGCTGGCGTCTGATCTGCTGGAGGAAGGCGGCGGGATTCATGCTGCTATTCTACCACATCTGTACCAGAAAGACGAAGCCCCTTCCCTCATACACAAGAGGCGAAGGGGCGATCTTCTAGCACCCCCGGGGCGACTCGAACGCCCGCACACGGCTCCGGAGGCCGCTGCTCTATCCGCTGAGCTACGGGGGCATGTCTCGAAGTCTACCACAGAAGAGGAGTGTTGGCAAACTCTGCACCTGCCATCAGAGCCCGGAAGCGACTCCGGGCTCTGATTTGCATCTGTTCTGTTGGCGGACACTACTCGCCGAAGACGGCGTCCAGCATCTCGTCCGGCACATCCCAGACCACATCGTGGGGCGGGAGCTTCTCGTATTTCATGAACTCCGGCAGCCGGTCGTCAGCCCTAGTGAAGCCGGCGGCGGCGTTGAAGGCCCGCTCCTTGGTGATAATCTCCTTGCCGATGCTCATGATGTCCTCTGCCGTCCACTCCGTGCCCAGGACGCCGCTGCACTCCTCAATCATGCCCTCGAAGCCGCTGGCGATGTCCAGGATGGGGAAGGCGATGAACAGGCAGTGGCCGGTGGTGTCAATGAAGGCAGTGGAGTACTGGAAGTTGCGCGCCAGTTCCGTTTTGTCAATCTTGAGCGGATCCACCTTGCCTCCGACCCCGACGATCTCTGGGGCGATGGTGTAGCCCGAGGTATGGTCGGCGCCCATGGTGCTGATGGCGTAGGTGAAGCCGATGCCCTTGATGGCCCGCGGCTCGTAGGCAGGCATACTTTGCCCCTTGACGGTAGGACAGCGTATAACACCAAAGGTCTTGGCGGTCACCTCCGTGCCCTGGCTCAGGATGTGGCCCAGCGGCGTGCCCTTGTAGATTTCCTCCATCAACTCGATGGCGCGCTTCCCGTCGCCGAACTCAGCCAGTCCCCCCTCCATAGCCACAGCGATGGTGTCGCCGGCCTCAATGGTGTCCAT
>DFBV01000100.1:12126-12783 GCA_002366755.1 Anaerolineales bacterium UBA3071 | reverse complement strand
ATGACCTTTTTTCAGGGGAGTCGTTTTACGTCACGCGTATCGAATCCTTGGATTCAGAAACGTATAAATGATATCGGCTACCAACTGCGTCCCCACAGCCAGCATCACCATCACCATCGCTCCCGCTTCGATGGCGAAGACATCCTTGTACAGCGCAGCATCCAGCAAGTACCGGCCCAGGCCGGGGAAGCCAAAAATCGCCTCCACTACCACGATCCCACCCATCAGCCAGTTGACGTGGAGCATGATGACCGTGATAGGGGCCATCAAGGCGTTGCGCAGGACGTGCTTGAAGACGATGCGCCAGTAGGGCAGACCCTTCAAGACGGCGGTGCGGATGTAGCCGGTTCCCATCACTTCCACCATGCTGGCGCGCGTGATACGCAGCACGTAACCCAGTTCGATCAGCGTGAGCGTCAGCACCGGCAGGACCAGCATTTTCGGGTTTTTGAAAATCGCTCTCTCGCTTGCGAAAACGGTGGCGCCGGGCAGTAGTTTCAACCAGACGGCGAATATCAGGATCAAGAAAATGCCTGTGGCGAAGTTGGGAGTGGCGGTGGTCATCAAGCCGCCGATTGAGAGGATGCGATCCAGTGGTTTGCCTTCGTTGAGGCCCGCCAGCAGGCCCAGCACCAGAGCCAGGGGCATGACGATCAC